>NZ_JBEZKW010000110.1:0-10834 GCF_040651795.1 Streptomyces sp. NPDC048361 | reverse complement strand
CCGCTGCAACCGCGCACCCAGCCACTCTCAATCAACCCACAACACACCAGGCCAGCAAGCCCGCGATACACCAACAAGCCCCCCTCCGAGCGTTAGTAGCCGCGTACGGACGAACATCAGGGCCGGGCAGGAGGATCCTGTCCGGCCCTGATGTCGTCGGGATCAGCCGAAGTCGAGCGCCTCCTTTTGGGAGGGGCCTCGGCCGGGCGTACATCACAGTCGGGCTCAGGAGTGGGCAACTGCTCCGGCCCTGGGTCGAGCAGAGCTACAAACAGATCAAGGACGAACTCGGCGCCGCCGACTTCCAGGTCCGTTCCACCGGCGCCATCAAACGCCACCAAACCCTGGTGAACTGCGCTTTCTCCTTCTGCTGGGACCAGTGGTTCGCCCCGCCCGACCCCGTGAACACCACCGCCCCCGACCCCTGCCCCGACGATCAGGCAGAGAGGGGGCAGTCCCATGCCCCACCGGCCCCAACCGCCCTGCTGGCCCAGGGGCTTACGCGCCGTCCCGGCCTGGCTCACCCCCGCCACCACCCTGCGTCGCTGGTGGCAGGCATGGACCGACAAGGGTCCACCCGCCGAACTACAAGCCCTGATCGACGCGGTCACCACCGGCAGACCCCTCGATCTCTGCCGCCGAATCTAACGAACTACCGGTAGGTTGACGCACCCGAGCAGGGACCACTTCCGTTGCTGAGCAGTCTGTCGACGAGGAGTTCGGAGTAGCCGGTGGCGGGTGGGTCGATGCCGAAGATCGCCCGGATGTAGAAGGGCGCGATGAGCTGGTCGAGGATCTGCTCCAGGGGTGGTGGGTTCTCGCCTCGGGCCGTGGCCCGCCGGCGGATCTGCTCGATGGAGTGCATCCGGCGCTGGAAGTGCTGCGCACGCTCGGCCTGAGCCTGGGCGCTGTTCGGCATGGACAGGATGACGGCGCGCACGAGGGCGCGCCCTTCGGGTGTGCGGATGCTCGAAACGCTGGCTTCGGCCCAGGCGAGAAGGTCGCCGCGCAGGGTGCCGGTGTCGTTCAGCGGTGAGTCGCGCTCCAGGCGGGCGGTGACCATGTCGGCCAGGAGTGCGTCGAGGCTGCCCCAGCGCCGGTAGACGCTGCTGTGGTTGACGCCGGCGCGTTGGGCGATCGCGGGGATGTTGAGGTCCTCGCCCTCTGGGTCGCAGAGCAGGTCGATGACCGCCTGGTGGACGGCCGCGCGGACCTGCTCGGGGCTCTTGCGGATGCGTTCGGCGGGTGGTTTCGGAGTCACCTCCCCATCGTAAGCGTTAAGCACAGATGTTTGCTTTACAGGCCCCGGTGGGCCTACAGTTCTCACCGCAAGCACAGATCAGTGCTTAGTCGAGGAGAGTGTGTGCAATGAAGCAACTGCTGTTTCCGAACAACATCCAGTTCTGGTACGAGACCCTGCGGTCGATGAGCCACATCGCCTACGGCGGCGCGGACTTCGGCGAGGTCGTCTCAACCGGTGAGCGGATCACCGAGGGCGACTACCACAGCTGGTACACCGAGTGGTCGGCCACCGCGGACCGGGTGTCCGCCGAGGCCGAGAAGGCGCTGGCGGCCGGCCACAAGGTCAGCGCCCGGGACGGGTTCCTGCGGGCGTCGAACTACTACCGCTCGGCGGAGTTCTTTCTGCACGGCCACCCCTGCGACCCCCGCCACGACCACGCCTACGACCGCAGCGTGGCCTGCTACCGGGCGGCGGCGGCGCTGTTCACCCCGATCATCGAGCCGGTCGCGATCCCGTACGAGGACACCACCCTGCCGGGTTACCTGTACCGGGTCGACGACTCCGGGACACCGCGGCCGACGCTGATCATGCACAACGGCTTCGACGGCACCGCCGAAGAGTTGCACTTCTTCGGGGCGATGGCCGGTGTCGAGCGCGGCTACACCGTGCTGGTCTTCGACGGCCCCGGCATGCCCGGGCCGCGCCACCACGAGGGTCTGGTCTTCCGCCCCGACTGGGAGAACGTCATCACCCCTGTCGTGGACTTCGCCGAGACCCTCCCGGAAGTCGACAACAGCCGTATCGCGCTCCTCGGTATCAGCATGGGCGGGGTCCTCGCGCCCAGGGCCGCCGCGTTCGAGCACCGCTTGGCCGCGCTGGTCGCCGTCGACGGCCTCTACGACCTCGGACAGACCTCCGTGCGCAACATCCCCGGCACCCGCGAGGAGGCCGAGCAGCTCCTGCGCGCGCAGTCCGCTCCCGAACTCGACGCCGCCATGGCGCAGCTCATGACCAAGGACCCGATCGCTCGCTGGGCGATCAACCACGGCATGTACGTCATGGGTGTCGACACCCCCCGGGCCTTCAACGCCTCCTACCTCGACTACACCCTCGCCGGCGGCATCGCCGAACAGATCCGGTGCCCCACCCTCGTCTGTGACGCCGAAGAGGACATGTTCTTCAAGGGCCAGCCCGAACAGCTCTACGACCACCTCATCTGCCCCAAGACTCTCATGGTGTTCACCGCCGAGGAGGGGGCCGGCGCCCACTGTCACCCCGGTGCCATGCGCCTGTCCCAGGCCCGCATCTACGACTGGCTCGACACCACCCTCAAGGCGACCGCCTGAAGAGCAGATGACCCGGCACCGTGACGGGCCCTGCCCGCGGACCATCCGTTCACTGCGGAAAGCATGGGGAGACAAAAGTGCGTCTGATCGTCGGGATAACGGGAGCGACCGGCTCCGTACTGGGAATCCGGCTCCTTCAGGAACTGTGTCGGCATCCCGATGTGGAGACGCATCTGGTGCTGACGCGCTGGGCGCGGGCCACCGTCGAACTGGAGACCGGGATGAGTACCCGCGACGTCGCGGCTCTGGCCGACGTCGTCCATTCCCCCGACGATCAAGGGGCATCCATCGCTTCCGGCTCGTTCCCCGCCGACGGGATGGTCATCGTCCCGTGCAGCATGAAGACGCTCGCCGGGATACGCACGGGATACGCCGACGGTCTGGTGGCCCGCGCCGCGGACGTCACGCTCAAGGAGCGCCGGAAGCTGGTTCTCGTCCCCCGCGAGACCCCTCTGAGCGAGATCCACCTGGACAACATGCTCAGCCTGGCCCGCATGGGCGCCGCCATCGTGCCGCCCATGCCCGCCTTCTACAACCGTCCCGCCACCGTGGACGACATCGTCGACCACATCGTGGCAAGGATTTGCGACCAGTTCGGTATCGACTCGACACGGGCCCGGCGCTGGGAAGGCATGCGTGCCGCTGCCACCACGCACCCGCCGGCCCTCCAGCTGAACTAGCGAAGGAACCGCACCCATGAACCACCACAAGGACCTTCGGGAGCACATCGCCGCACTCGAAGCCCTCGGCGACGTCAAGCGTGTGCGGCGCGAGGTGAGCTGGGACCTGGAAGCCGCGGCGATCACCCGGCTCTCCTACGAGCGCACCGCTCCCGCGCCGATCTTCGAGAACATCAGCGGAGCAGAGCCGGGCTTCCGCCTGATGGGCGCACCCGCCTCGCTGAGCTCCGCGCCCGGCAAACCGCTCGCCCGTGTCGCGCTCTCCCTGGGGCTGCCTACGGATCTGACTGCCGCGCAGCTCGTGGACACGCTGGCGGCGACCCGGGACATGCCTCCGGTGCCGCCCGAGCTCGTGTCCCGCGACGAGGCCCCCTGCAAGCAGAACATCCTCCTCGGCGAGGACGCGACGCTGGATCGCTTCCCGATACCCCGCGTCCATGAGCAGGACGGCGGCCGGTACCTCAACACCTGGGGGATCATCGTCGCGCGCACCCCGGACGGCTCGTGGACCAACTGGTCGATAGCCCGCATCATGATGATCGACGGCAAGCACATGACCGGCCTGGTCATACCGCCCCAGCACATCGGCCTCATCTGGCAGGAATGGGCGAAGATCGGCAAGCCCATGCCCTACGCACTCGTCCAGGGCGGCGATCCGGCGATCCCCTTCGTCGGTGGCATCCCGCTCCCCGACGGTGTCGACGAAGCGGGCTTCATCGGCGCCCTGCACGGCGAGCCCGTCGAGGTCGTGATGTGCGAGCTGTCGGACCTCGAAGTTCCCGCCAGCGCGGAGATCGTCATCGAGGGCCATCTGTCCGTGGAACGCTCCGCCATCGAGGGACCGTTCGGGGAGTTCGCCGGATACGTCCCCGACGAGGCCTCCCACCAGCCCGTCTACACCGTGGAGTGCATCACCCACCGCGATGCCCCGATCTGGCCGATCGTCGCAGAAGGCCGCCCTGTGGACGAGTTCCACACCGTCACCGGAGTCGGTATCGCCGCCGACGTCCTGCATGACCTGCGCGCCGCCGGCCTGCCGATCACCAGGGCCTGGTCACCCCTACGCGCGGCCTCCCACTGGCTGGTGCTCACCGTCCCGGCGAACTGGCGGGAACTGGTCCCGGACACCGACTCCCAGGAGTTCGTCCACCGCATCGGCACAATCATGGACGCAGTGACCCGGACCGGAAGGCTCCACGCCCAGGTCTTCGTTCTCGACGACGACATCGACCCCGCCGACGACACCGACCTGATGTGGGCCCTGGCCACCCGTATCCACCCCACCGACCGCGCCGAGGCGTGGAACGGCCTGATTCACCCCCTGATGAACTGCTACCACGACAGTGAGAGGGTCGCCATGACCGGGCCGGTCGTCCTCCACGACGGACTCCAGCCCGCCCCCGGCCAAGGGCGCATGCCGCACAGCTCGTTCGCCGAGGCCTACCCGGCCCACATTCGTCAGCTCGTCCTCGACCACTGGGACGAGGACTGAGGAAGCCGGTGTGGCACGGCCCTGCGAGCCGACTAGTGCCGCATCAGGCAACGTTTGCCCTCTGTGAGGCCCTGCCTGTCGACGGTTTCGGCCGCCGCCGATAATCGACCGATGAGCATTGTCGAACGCCCTCTGCCGCCCCTGAACGCCGACGAGCGCACCACGCTTGAGAGCTGGCTCGATTTCCACCGCACCACGCTCGCCATCAAGTGCGAGGGCCTGGACAACGAGCAGGCCGCCGCCGCCTCCGTGCCGCCGTCCCCTTTCACCCTGACCGGCCTCGTCCAACACATGGCAGAGGTGGAGCGGAACTGGTTCCGCCGGGTATTTGCCGGAGAACAGGCCCCGCCCATCCACGACCCGCAGGCCGACCCGGGCGGCCCCGACGGCGGTTTCGACCTGGCCGAGGGCGCCACGCTGGGCGGCGCCCTCGCCACCTGGCGCGAGGAGATCGCCCGTGCCCGTGAGCACTGCGCTGGCCGTGCTCTGGCCGATACGGGGCGCTTCATGGAGCAGGACGTCAGCCTCCGCTGGATCTACGTCCACATGATCGAGGAGTACGCCCGCCACAACGGCCATGCCGATTTACTCCGGGAACGCATCGACGGCGCCACCGGTGTATAGCGTTGGATCAGGCAGCGTTCGCCCTGTCGACGACGGCGCGTAGGCGCTGGTCGTCGGCGTGGTGGTTTCGCCAGATGATGTAGCGGCGGATCATGCTGCCCTGCTCCTTGTGGGTGGCGTGGTCGGTGCCATCGAGGGTAAGTAGCGCAGGGCGGTGAACTGGGCCTCGATGCGGTTGAGCCAGGAGGAGTTCGTCGGGGTGTAGGCGATCTCGACGTTGTTCGCCGCCGCCCAGGTGCCGACGCGTTGGCACTTCTTCGTGGTCAGGTGCGGGGAGAAGTTGTCGGCGACGATCGCGATCCGCACCGTCGCCGGGTAGAGGCTGCGCAGGTAGCGGCAGAACTCCAGGAACTGGGTGCGCCGCTTGATCGGCTTGATGTGGCCGTAGAGCTTGTCCTTGGCCGGGTCCAGGGCGGCGAACAGGTGCCGCACTCCGCCGTAGCGGTTGTAGGTCGCCCGCCGCCGTCGGCGCGGTTCACGGTCGGGATTCTTGTGCTTGCCGCCGCGCTCGGCCCATTGCCGGCCCGGGTGGGGCATCAGGTTGAGCGGCCCGAACTCGTCCAGACAGAAGATGACTTCGGGCTCACCGTCCTCGGGTATGACCTCGCCGTCGGCGATCGCGTAGAGGTGCTCGACGCGGGCCTTCTTGGCCGCGTAGTCCGGGTCGCGGGAGGTCTTCCAGGTCTTCAGGCGTTGAAAGGAGACGCCTTCCTCGCGGAGCAGGATGCGCAGGCCCTCGTGGCTGATGTCGTCGACCACCCCCTCGGCGACCAGAAAGTCCGCCAGCTTCGTCAGACTCCAGGTGGAGAACGGCAGGTCGTGCTCCGTCGGCTTGGACTTCGCGATCTTCTTGATCTCGCGGCGCTCAGGCAGCGTAAACGTCCGGGGCCGGCCGCCGGAGTACTTCGGATACAGCGACTCGAAACCGTCGGCATTGAAGTTGTGGATCACGTCCCGGACCCGGTCATCGCTGGTGAACGACACCTCGGCGATCCTCGCTACCGGCATGCCCTGCGCGGACAGCAGCACCATCTGGGCCCGCCGCCAGGTCACTACCGAGCCGGTGCCCCGGCGGATGATCCGCAGCAGCCGCCGGCCCTCATCGTCATCGATCTCGCGTACGCGCACTCGCTCTGCCACCCGGCCAGGGTGACCGCCACACGCCGCCCGGCACAGCACCCGGACGGCGCGTCACATCACAACAGGGCAAACGTTGCCTGATGCGGCACTAGACCATGAGGAAGATTCGTCAAGCGGTGGAAGTTGCTGCGGGGGGCGCCGCGCTCCTGAGCCTCGGCGTAGTGCCGGCGCACGCCGAGGGTTCGCGCACCAGTTACATAGGCGGCTGGGCTCGGGGCAACGAGTCGAGCCGCTGGGCCGACAACAACAGCGACAACACCAGCACGTCCGTCGGTTTCTCCGGCTGCCAGACGGACTCGTCCTTCAGCTCGGCGTCGCTGACCCTGTACAAGGACATTAGCCTGGCCCCGGACGAGAGCCACGGCTCGCGCACCAACTACTGTGGCACCTCCTACTGGGGCGATGAGTCGGCGGGAAGCTACTACTTCACTCTGAGCGGCTTCACCGGCGGTTCGAGGCTCACGGTCAGCACTGTCCGTATGGCCTGGTAACAGCGCTTGACGGGGCCCAGCCACACGACGGTTGGGCCCCGCAACGTCGAGCACTTCTTCACAGAACGAGCTGCGCCGGAGCCACGCAGCAGATTGAGTCTCCCCATGACACTGCAGTTCAGCGGGATCGACTTCCGCTACAACCGGAAGTCTTCGGTCTTCACGGCGCTCGACCTGACCATCGACACCCCCGCTACCGTCCTGCTGGGGCCCAACGGTGCCGGCAAGTCGACGCTGATGTCACTGGCGGCCACTCACCTGCGCCCCGCTAGCGGCCGTATCTCGTGGCGCGGCCGGACTGCGGCGGGACGCCGTGACCGAACCGCCTACGTGAAGGCCGTGGCCTGGCTCCCGCAGGACATTGCGGCCATTCCTGGACTGACGGTCCGTGAACAGGTCGCGTACGCAGGCTGGTTGAAGGGCATGTCCAAGTCCTCGGCCTGGCAGGCTTCTGCCGATGCACTGGCCCGCGTCAGCCTCAGTGACCTCGCCGACCGGCGCAGTCACCAGCTGTCCGGCGGCCAGAAGAGGCGTATGGGCCTGGCCGGGGCCCTGACTCACCGCAGTGAGCTGATCCTGCTGGACGAGCCGACCGCGGGGCTCGACCCGACACAGCGCCGGGTTTTCCGGACCCTGCTCGAAAAACTGTCCAGCGACGTGCGGGTGGTTGTCTCGAATCACCAGACCGAAGACCTGGCCGAGTCCTACTCGCATGTCGTGGTCCTGGACCGCGGAGCGGTCCGGTTCCAGGGAACCATCGCCGAGTTCTACTCGCTGGCCGGACCGGCCGTGACCGATCCGCGGGAGCGTGCCGAGGCGGCGTACGCCCAGCTCGTGCACGGGGAGGTGTGACATGCGGATACGCACCATGCTGCGCTCATCCTCGGCCCTGATCGTTCTGCCGATCGTCGTCGTCTTCGTTCTGGCCGCGATCGGCACCGACATGACCTCGTGGACGACTGCCGGTTACTGGCCGTCGGCGACGGGCAGCTCAACTTACGCACTCCCCTTCATAAGCACCGCGTGCGCAGCCATGGGGGCCTGGGAGGGCGCACGGCTGACCCGGGGCCACGTGTTCAGCCAGGTCAGCGTCCGCTCACCACTGTCCATTTCGGCCTCCGTCCTGGTGCCCGTCCTGGCCGCAGGTGTCATCGCGTCCCTGGCATCCCTGCTCTTGGCGGCCGGATCAGCCGGAGTAGGGGCCGGACTTCCCGACCTGGGAATCCTGGCCGCCGAGCTGGTGCTGCTGCTCGCCAACACGCTGGTGGGCTTCTGCATCGGACACCGCCTGCCGGCCCTCATCTCCGTCCCCGCCTGTCTGGTGGGCGCGTTCATCGTCAACGCCTTCCCCGTGTCGTGGAGCGTTCTGTGGCTCAGGCACCTGGTGGGCGGCGGCCTGCGGGGTTGCTGTGCCCTCGATCAAGTCCCCGACTCCCACGCCGTGTGGTCCGCCCTGCTCTTCGCCGGAGGCCTCTCCGCGGCCTGTCTGGTGATCATCAACTGGCGTCACCTGCGCCCCGTCTTCGGAGTCGCGCTGGCGATCCTCATCGCCGGAACAGGCGGTGCCGTCGCAACCGCGCACGGCCTGCAAGCGGACGCCGCCAGCCCGCGTCCCCAGGCAGCGCTCGACTGCGAGCGCGGCACCGCGACAACCGTGTGCCTGTGGCCCGAGGTCACCAACGCCTCCACGATCCGCAGCGAAACACAGAAGGCCGTGTCCAAACTACAGGCCTTCGGCATCATCACGCCCACGACATTCACCATGGTGGCCAGGCCTACCGCGCAGGAAGCCAAACTCGGCATAGGGCCCAACGCCGGTGCACAAGACGTTCCACCCGGTGTCGTCGGGGGGCTACTTCCGCAGCCGCCCGCCTGCGCATCCCAAGGCCCCTACCCGGCCGGCGAAGCCGTCGGACCCGTAGCTGCCTGGCTCATGCTCACAGCAGGAGCATCCGAGAACACCCTCACCGTCAAGGCAGGCCCCGACGCCACCAAGCTGGCCCACCAGATCGCCTTGATGCCCAAGACAGAACAACTGCGCTGGTACGCCGTCAACACCGCAGCCATGAAGACCTGCACGACCAAGCCCCAGCTCATCCCCGTAGGGGGCGCCAGGTGAACTGGTGGCTCAAGACCCGCGCACCGGCCGCCTTCCTCACCACGGTCATCATCACCACCGCCTTCGCCGGCCTCGCCGGAAACACGGAACTCCCCATCCCCTCACTGACCGGCAGCACAGGCAACTTCCTGGTCGGACACCTGATCACGGTTCTTCCCGCCGCCGTACTGATGTACGCGGCAAGCCGCACGGACATCAGGATGGAGCGGGTAGCCGCCCGCCCCATGGCGGGCTGGAACACACTGCTCGGCTTGATGGCCGCGCTCATAGCGGCTCTGGCCGCGGCCATCGCCTACATGCTGACCTGCCAGGACATCGCCCTTGTCACCGGCCGGAACACCATTGGCTATATCGGATTCGCCATGCTCCTGTGCGCTCTGGCCGGCCCCCGCGTCGCCTCTTTCACCACGGCTGCCCTCCCCATCCTTCTGGCCACAACAGGCTGGGCACCCGACGGGCGGGCCAGGCCCTGGGCCTGGGCGCTCCAGCCGGCTCAGTCCGCCCCCGCAACCAGCGCGGCCCTTGCACTGATGGCCGCAGGGGCTGTCGTGACGCTGACTCGCTTGATGCCAGCCAGATACGAGCGCTGACAACGCGATCATGAACCTGAGCTGAGCACCGAACCCTGTTTGACCGGCTAGATGGTGAGGTTGAGGCGGTGCTTTGCCCAGGTCACCAGCCTGCCCGCGCAGGCGGAGTCGGCCCAGACAATGGTAATCACGGGGTGCATCAGCCGCGGCCGGAACAGGACTTCCTTGGCCGTGCTGCGGTCGGTCAGGTCGGCCGGGGTGACCATGACGAATGGCGGCGGCGGCGTGTTTCATCAGCAACAGTGCCAAGCTCTGCACGAGTACCAGCACCGGCCGGATCCGCGACAAGTGGGAGTCGGGCGATGGCGCGAGAACCAGCGGCGCAATGTGTGAAGCTTCCCCTTGATGGTGGACACCTGGAGACTGGGACCTGAGGTTCCAGAGGAAGTAGCACCAGGTGGGAAACAAGTACACGAAGCGGTACACCGAGGAGTTCAAGCGGGACGCGATCGCGCTCGTCGACTCTTCTGGCAAGACGGTCACCGCCGTCGCCCGGGAACTCGGCATCAGCTCGGAGTCCTTGCGCGGCTGGTACCGCCGGGCCAAAGCCGACCGGAGCGAGGGCGCCCCGGGCGAGCTGACCAGCGCCGAGCGCGACGAACTGCGCCGGCTGCGCAAGGAGAACCGCGAGCAGCAGCAGACGATCGAGATCCTGAAAAAAGCGACGGCCTTCTTCATGAAGGAGAGCGACCGGTGACCGCGTTGTACCGGTTGATCCACGCGGAGAAGGCGAACTATCCGGTCAAGATGCTGTGCCCGGTGCTGCACGTGACCCGCTCCTCCTCCTACGCCTGGCGCGAGGGCGAGGCCGCCCGCCAGGCCCGCAGGGGGCCGACGACGCGCTCGCGCACGAGATCGCCGTGCTGCACATCGCTTCCCGCAAGACCTACGGCGTCCCGCGCATCCACGCCGAGCTGCGGCGTCTGGGGCGGCGAGTGAACCGCCAGCGCATCGCCCGCGTCATGCGTGAGCGCGACATCCGCGGCGTCACCCGCCGCAAGCGGCGCTCGCTGACCCGGCCGGACGTGAAGGCGAAGCCGGCCCCGGACCTGGTCGGCCGCGACTTCCACGCCGAGTACCCCGGCACCAAGCTGGTCGGCGACATCACC
>NZ_JBEZKW010000109.1:0-11451 GCF_040651795.1 Streptomyces sp. NPDC048361 | reverse complement strand
GGTCCGCACCCGAAGGCGGCGGGGTTGCTGGGGCTCCGCCCCAGACCCCGTTAGCGCCCGAAAGGCGCTCGTCCTCAGACGCCGGGCGGGCTGAAGATGCCAGGCACCCCGCCAAGCGGGAGGGGCCCAGGGGTGCCCGGGACGCAAGGGGGCCCGGCGCGTCGTACGCTGGGAGCCCCGGCCCGTACGACGTGTCGGGCAGTTCGCGTTGCCCACTCCCCGGGATGGATGCCCTCCATGAGCCTGCACGGTCTGCTGGACGCCGTTGTACGAGACCCCGCGCTCGCCGACGCGGTGAAGGCCGCCACCGACGGCCACCGGATGCACATCGACCTGGTCGGACCCCCCGCCGCCCGCCCCTTCGCCATCGCGGGCCTCGCGCGCGACGCGGGCCGCACCGTGCTCGCCGTGACCGCCACCGGCCGCGAGGCCGAGGACCTGGCGGCCGCGCTGCGCTCGATGCTGCCCGAGGCCGAGGTCGCCGAGTACCCCTCCTGGGAGACGCTGCCGCACGAACGCCTCTCGCCGCGCAGCGACACCGTGGGCCGCCGCCTCGCCGTGCTGCGCCGCCTGGCGCACCCCAGCAAGGACGACCCCTCGGCCGGCCCGGTGAGCGTCGTCGTCGCGCCCATCCGCTCCGTACTGCAACCGCAGGTCAAGGGGCTCGGGGACCTGGTCCCCGTCTCCCTGCGCACCGGGCAGAGCGCCGACCTCGGCGAGATCGTCGAGGGGCTCGCGGCCGCCGCGTACGCACGCGTCGAACTCGTGGAGAAGCGAGGGGAGTTCGCCGTCCGCGGCGGGATTCTCGATGTGTTTCCGCCCACCGAGGAGCACCCGCTGCGCGTGGAGTTCTGGGGCGACGACGTCGAGGAGATCCGCTACTTCAAGGTCGCCGACCAGCGCTCACTCGAAGTCGCCGAGCACGGCCTGTGGGCGCCGCCCTGCCGTGAGCTGCTGCTCACCGACGACGTACGCACCCGCGCCGCCGCCCTCGCCGAGGCCCACCCCGAGCTCGGCGAACTGCTCGGGAAGATCGCCGAAGGGATCGCGGTGGAGGGCATGGAGTCCCTCGCGCCGGTCCTTGTCGACGAGATGGAGCTGCTCGTAGACGTGCTGCCGCAGGGCGCCATGGCCGTGGTGTGCGACCCGGAGCGCGTACGCACCAGGGCCGCGGACCTCGTCGCGACCAGCCAGGAGTTCCTCCAGGCGTCCTGGGCGGCGAGCGCCGGCGGCGGCGAGGCGCCCATCGACGTGAACGCCGCGTCCCTGTGGGGCATCGCCGACGTACGGGAACGGGCCCGCGAGCTCGGCATGATGTGGTGGTCGGTCTCCCCGTTCGCAGCCGACGACACCGAGGCGGACGAGGGCACCCTCAAGCTCGGCATGCACGCCCCCGAGACGTACCGCGGCGACACGCAGCGCGCGCTCGCCGACACCAAGCAGTGGCTCGCCGACGGATGGCGCACGGTGTACGTGACGGCGGGCCACGGCCCCGCGTCGCGCACCGTGGAAGTCCTCGGCGGCGAGGGCATCGCGGCCCGACTGGACGCGGAACTCGACGCGTTGACGCCGTCCGTCGTCCAAGTGACGTGCGGCGCCATCGACTTCGGGTTCATCGACCCCGCGCTCAAGCTCGCCGTCCTGACCGAGACCGACCTCACCGGGCAGCGCTCCGCCACCAAGGACCTCGGCCGCATGCCGGCCCGCCGCCGCAAGACCATCGACCCGCTCACCCTGGAGGTGGGCGACTACATCGTGCACGAGCAGCACGGTGTGGGCCGCTACATCGAGATGGTGCAGCGCACCGTGCAGAACGCGACCCGCGAGTACCTCCTCGTCGAGTACGCGCCCGCCAAGCGCGGCCAGCCGGGTGACCGGCTCTACATCCCCACCGACCAGCTGGAACAGGTCACCAAGTACGTCGGCGGCGAGGCCCCCACGCTGCACCGGCTCGGCGGCGCCGACTGGACCAAGACCAAGGCGCGCGCGAAGAAGGCCGTCAAGGAGATCGCCGCCGACCTCATCCGGCTGTACTCGGCCCGGATGGCCGCGCCCGGCCACGCCTTCGGCACGGACACGCCCTGGCAGCGCGAGCTGGAGGACGCGTTCCCGTACACCGAGACCCCCGACCAGCTCTCCACGATCGCCGAGGTCAAGGAGGACATGGAGAAGACGGTCCCGATGGACCGGCTGATCTGCGGCGACGTCGGCTACGGCAAGACGGAGATCGCGGTGCGCGCCGCGTTCAAGGCCGTCCAGGACGGCAAGCAGGTCGCGGTC
Organism: Streptomyces sp. NPDC048361; assembly: GCF_040651795.1. NCBI lineage: Bacteria > Bacillati > Actinomycetota > Actinomycetes > Kitasatosporales > Streptomycetaceae > Streptomyces > Streptomyces sp. NPDC048361. Next base: position 9,171 of record NZ_JBEZKW010000109.1, on the reverse strand, counting down.
CTCGTGCCGACCACGCTCCTCGTGCAGCAGCACTTCGGCACGTTCACCGAGCGGTACGCCCAATTCCCGGTCAACGTACGGGCGTTGAGCCGCTTCCAGTCCGACACCGAGGCCAAGGCGACCCTTGAAGGGCTCAAGGACGGCTCGGTCGACCTCGTCATCGGCACGCACCGCCTGTTCTCCTCCGAGACCAAGTTCAAGGATCTCGGCCTGGTCATCGTCGACGAGGAGCAGCGCTTCGGCGTCGAGCACAAGGAGCAGCTGAAGAAGCTCCGCGCCAACGTGGACGTCCTGACCATGTCCGCGACGCCGATTCCCCGGACGCTCGAAATGGCCGTCACCGGCATCCGCGAGATGTCGACGATCACCACCCCGCCGGAGGAGCGCCACCCCGTCCTCACCTTCGTGGGGCCGTACGAGGAGAAGCAGATCGGGGCGGCCGTGCGGCGCGAGCTGCTGCGCGAGGGCCAGGTCTTCTACATCCACAACCGGGTCGAGTCCATCGACCGGGCCGCGGCCCGGCTGCGCGAGATCGTGCCCGAGGCGCGCATCCAGACCGCGCACGGGCAGATGGGCGAGAGCCAGCTGGAGCAGGTAGTCGTCGATTTCTGGGAGAAGAAGTTCGACGTGCTGGTCTCGACGACGATCGTCGAGTCCGGCATCGACATCTCCAACGCCAACACCCTCATCGTGGAGCGCGGCGACAACTTCGGCCTCTCCCAGCTGCACCAGCTGCGCGGCCGCGTCGGCCGTGGCCGCGACCGGGGGTACGCCTACTTCCTGTACCCGCCGGAGAAGCCGCTGACGGAGACCGCGCACGAGCGGCTCGCCACCATCGCGCAGCACACCGAGATGGGCGCGGGCATGTACGTGGCGATGAAGGACCTGGAGATCCGCGGCGCGGGCAACCTGCTCGGCGGCGAGCAGTCCGGGCACATCGCGGGTGTCGGCTTCGACCTGTACGTCCGCATGGTCGGCGAGGCCGTCGCCGACTACCGGGCGCAGATGGAGGGCGGCGAGCAGGAGGAGGCGCCGCTGGAGGTCAAGATCGAGCTGCCGGTCGACGCGCACATCCCGCACGACTACGCACCGGGCGAGCGGCTGCGCCTCCAGGCCTACCGGGCGATCGCGTCGGCCAACTCCGAGGACGACGTGAAGGCGGTCCGCGAGGAGCTCACCGACCGCTACGGCAAGCTGCCGGAGCCGGTGGAGAACCTGCTCCTGGTGGCGGGTCTGCGGATGCTGGCGCGGGCGTGCGGGGTCGGTGAGATCGTGCTCCAGGGCTCCAACATCCGTTTCGCGCCGGTGGAGTTGAGGGAGTCGCAGGAGCTGCGGCTCAAGCGGCTCCATCCGCGCACGATCATCAAGGCGCCGACCCGCCAGATCCTGGTGCCGCGGCCGACCGCGGGGAGGATCGGCGGGAAGCCGGTGGTGGGGCGGGAGTTGCTCGCGTGGACGGGCGAGTTCCTCACGACGATTCTGGGGTCGTGAGGCGGGCCCCCTGCGGGTGCGGGTGCGGGTCCGTTTTCGGGTGCGGGTCCGTGCCCGGCTGGGCGCACAGTTCCCCGCGCCCCGGGGGTTGGCTGTGGGCCCGTTGAGCCGGAGGCAGGCCGGGTAGGAGTACCTACGATTGCGAGGTTCCGCCAACTGCTGCCAGGACGGCCCGCTTTGATGCGTATCAACCGAATCACCCGAATCGCCCTGCCCGCGACCACCCTCGCGGCCACCCTCGTCCTCACCGCCTGCGGCCCCGGCACCACCGCGAAGGGCGGCGCCCCGGGCGCCAAGGGCGCGGCCGGTTCCGCGCTCGCCGCGGTCGACTCGCTCACCGTGAAGGGGCGGGCGCCGAAGACCGGTTACAGCCGGGACCAGTTCGGCAAGGGCTGGAGTGACACCGACCACAACGGCTGCCAGACCCGCGAGGACATACTCAAGCGGGACTTGAAGGACGTGAAGTTCAAGGACAAGTGCGACGTCTCGTCCGGCACGCTCGCGCACGACCCGTACACCGGGCAGTCCCTCACGTTCACGCGTGGCGCCAGCAAGATCGACATCGATCATGTGGTGGCGCTCTCGGACGCCTGGCAGAAGGGCGCCCAGCAGTGGGACAAGCAGAAGCGCACCGCGTTCGCCAACGACCCGCTCAACCTGATCGCCGTCGACGCGAGCGCCAACCGCCGCAAGAGCGACGGTGACGCGGCGACCTGGCTGCCTCCGTACAAGGCGTACCGCTGTACGTATGTGGCGGACCAGGTGGCCGTGAAGAAGAAGTACGGGGTGTGGCTGACCGACGCCGAGAAGACCGCGATGAAGTCGGTCCTCGACGGGTGCCCCGACCAGCGGCTCCCGGCGGGCTGAGGGGCGCCGGGGCCGGCCGCCGGAAGCTGCCGTCCGGGGCGGTCAGCCCGCGGCGATCTGCGACTTCGGCGGGGCGACCGCGTGGACCGGCCGGCCGAAGTTCGAGAATGCGAGGGTTCCGGGCTCGTCGCCGCCCACGGTGACCATCTTCAGGAGGTAGTGCTTGCCGGTGGTCGCTACGTCGAGCGTGTAGACCGCGGCGCCGTCCTTCTCCGTGAGCACCATCGCGGGGACCCCGCCCACCGTGATGACGCGGCCCCTCTTCGCCGCGTTGTCCTCGCCCTGGTCCGCGAGGAAGGTCTTCACGTCGCACATGGGGGCCAGGCCCTTGCCCTCGCCGGTCGTGGTGTCGCTCTTCGTCCACGTGTGTGCGCCCGCGGGCCGCAGATAGGCGATCCTTCCCACCTTGATCATGGCGACTGCGTCCTTGCCCTTCCCTATGGTTCCGGTGCAGTCGCCCTTGGAGTTCATGGTCAGGTCCACCGTGAGGCGACCGTCCTTGGCGTCGGTGACGTCGGCCTTCAGGCGCAGAGAGGGGGCCGTGCGGTCGGCCTGTATGGCGTCGGTGAAGATCTGGCCGCCGGTACGGCCGTGGAACGGGTCCTTCGCCGCGGCCGGGGTTGCCGGGGTCTTCGATGCGGCCGCGGACTGGGCGGCGGCCGGCGTCGCCGCGGCCGGCGAGTCCGTGGCCGAGCCCGAGCCGGAGCTCGAACAGGCCGTCAGGGCCGTGGTGGCGCAGACGAAGAGCGCGGTGGTGGTGACGAGCGTGCGGCGACGCATGGTGTGAACTCCCCCTGGGGGTGCGGTGGTACGGGGTGATGGTGGAGGCCGGGCGGGGTGGCAGGTGCGGCGGCCCGCGGCACATCAGAGCAGATACTTGTGAACCGAGTCAACACGTCTGCATTGATCGTTATGGTTCACGGCGTGTATGGAGCGCTGCGACGGGGTTCGGTAGGCTCGGCACACAACGCTACGAGGGGAGCGGCCAAGTGCCGGAGCACGCAGCAGAGGTGACCGCGGCCACCATCGCCCGGCTCGCGGGGGTGGGCCGGGCTGCGGTGAGCAACTGGCGCCGTCGGCACGCCGACTTCCCCAAGCCGGTCGGCGGCACCGACACCAGCCCCTCCTTCGCGCTCCACGAAGTCGAACAGTGGCTGCGCGAGCAGGGCAAACTCGGAGAAGTCCCGCTGCGCGAACGGATCTGGCAGCAGCTCTCGGGCCACCCGGCGGGCGCCGTCGCCGCCCTCGTGCACAGCGGTTGCGCCCTGCTTCTGCTGCGTCAACGTCCCGCCGCGTGGGCGGAGTTGAGCACACTTGACGATGCGCGCCTTGCCCGGCGGCTGCCGGCCCTCCTCGACGAGGTACTGGACGAGCGGTTCGGCCAGGACGGCGCGGGACACCGGGCACCGGGTGTTCACAACCGCTCTGTGAACACGCCCGGCGCCGCCGATCTCGTCCCCTCGGTGCCGCTGCTGCGCGGCATCGCCGAACTCGCCGCCGAAACCGGCCATAGGGACGCCTTCGAGTTCCTGCTCGGCCGCCACCTCGACGCCAACCCACGCCAGTACACGCTCACCCCGCAGGGCCCCGCCGAACTGATGGCCGCGCTCGCGGGCCCCGCCGCCACGGTCCTCGACCCGGCCTGCGGCACCGGCACCCTGCTCGGCGCGCTGCCCGCGGCCACCGCCCTGCACGGGCAGGACGCCGACCCCGACCTCGCCGCCCTCACCGGACTCCGGATCGCCCTCGCCGGCCCCGCCGGCATCCGTACCGCCGCCGCCGACTCGCTGCGCGCGGACGCCTTCCCCGAGCTGGCCGCCGACGCCGTGCTGTGCCACCCGCCGTTCAACGAACGGGCCTGGGGCCACGACGAACTCGCCTACGACCCGCGCTGGGAGTACGGTCTCCCGGCCCGCACCGAGTCCGAACTGGCGTGGGTGCAGCACGCGTTGGCCCGGCTGCGCGAGGGCGGCACCGCCGTGCTCCTCATGCCGCCCGCCGCCGCCTCGCGCCGGTCGGGCCGCCGCATCCGCGCCGACCTGCTGCGGCGCGGTGCCCTGCGCGCGGTCGTCGCGCTGCCGCCCGGGGCGGCGCCCCCGTACGGCATCCCGCTGCACCTGTGGGTGCTGCGCAGGCCCGGCGCCACCACCCGGCCTCCCGCCGAGCTCCTCCTGGTCGACACCGCGGGTGTCGAGGGCGCCGCGGCCGACGGCGGCCGCGACCGGCTGCCCTGGCCCGCCCTGCGCTCGGCGGTGCTCGACGCGTGGACCGCGTTCGACCGCGACGGCACCGTCACCGAGCAGCCCGGCGTCAGCCGCTCCGTGCCGGTCATCGAACTCCTCGACGACGACGTCGACCTGGCCCCGGCCCGCCATCTGCCGCCGCCCGCGACCGAAGGCGGCGCCGCCGCGCTCGACGCCGTACGCGAACGGCTCGACGCCACCCTGAGCCGCGCCGCCCACCTGGCCCCGCCGCCCGCGGTGCCCGCCCCCAGCGCCCGCTGGCCCCTCACCACCGTCGGCGAACTCGCCCGCGCGGGCGGGCTGTTGCTGCGGCCGGGCGGCGCGGGAACCGCGAGCGGCGCAGCGGCCGCGGGGGACGGCGCCCCGGTCCCCGTCCTGACCGAGCACGACGTGCTGGCCGGTACCGCGCCCTCGGGCGCCCTGCCCGAAGGGCCCGCCGAGGAGCCGGTCCTGACCCGGACCGGTGACGTGGTGGTGCCGGTGCTCGGCGGCGGCGCGATCGCCCGGGTCGTGGACGACGCCCATGCGGGTGCCGCGCTCGGCCGCAACCTCCACCTCCTGCGGCCCGAACCCGGCGCACTCGACCCGTGGTTCCTCGCCGGGTTCCTGCGCGGCACGGCCAACAACCGCCAGGCCAGCAGCCACGCCACCACCGCCACCCGGCTCGACGTACGCAGACTGCAACTGCCCCGGCTGCCCTTGGCCGACCAGCGGCGCTACGGCGAGCGGTTCCGGGCGCTCGCCGCGTTCGAGGACGCGCTGCGGCTCGCGGGGCGGCTCGGCGAACAACTCGTGCGGGGGCTGCACGACGGCCTGACGGACGGCACGTTCGACCCGGCTGCCGACACGGGGACCGACCCGGCGACCGACCTGGGGAGCAGGGCGCGGCCGGCCCGTCCCCGATGACAGTTGGATACCGGCCCGGGGATCGCCGGGACCGGTGTCAGTGACGGTGTATACGCTCATGACACGGGCGCGGTACGCACGGCCCGCACCCGTCCGGACCGACCCCCAGTGTCAGGAGCAGCGATGCACGGCCCCGGCTATGGACCGCCGCAGCCCCGCCCCACGGGGGCGACGGCGATGGTGCTGCGCGTGCTGTTCGCGGTGGTGCCGCTGGCCAGTTGCGGGCTGCTGTCGTGGACGGCGCTGCTGCGGCTTGCGATCGTGACCCGGCGCCGGGCGCACTGGGTGCTGTTCTGGCTCCAACTGACGCTGTACGCCGTCTTCTTCGCCTTCGTCGCGGCATCGACCCGCGACGACGACTGGCAGATGAACCTCGGCATGGCCGGTCTGCTCTCGCTCGCCGCCGTCACCACGGCCTACTTCCTGTACGCGGACATACAGCACGGCTCGCGTCGGCGTCAGGTGGTCGCGCCGAGCATGTACGGCCCGCCCGTCGGATACGGGCCGCCGCACATACCCCGAGCCACGGCCCCGCAGTTCGGTCCGTACGCCAACCCCTACGCCGAGACCCCCGTGCCGGGCACGTCCCCCACACCCGCACCCGCACCCGCACCCGCACCCGCACCTGCTCCGGCCCCGGTCGCCCCGGTTCCGCAGGCCCCCGTGCCGGCGCGGCCGCGTACCCCGGCCGCGCCCAGGATCGACCAGGTCAGAGCCGAGCTCGACGAGCTGTCGCAGTACCTGCGCAAGGGAACCGAGGGTGAGGCCCGGTGACCGTGGGGCGGATCGTCGCCGGGCGGTACGAGCTGGCGGCGCTGCTCGGGCAGGGCGGCATGGGCCAGGTGTGGACGGCGTACGACCGCCGTCTCGACCGCCGGGTCGCGGTGAAGTTGCTGCGCCCCGACCGGGTCGCGGGCTCCGGCCGGGCCGACGAGGCGGAGGAGCTGCGGCGCCGCTTCGTGCGCGAATGCCGGGTGACCGCGCAGGTCGACCACCCCGGGCTCGTCACCGTGCACGACGCGGGCAGTGACGTCGACGAGCTGTACCTCGTCATGCAGCACGTCGCGGGTTCCGACCTCGCCGACCACCTCGCCGAGCACGGGCCCTACCCGTGGCCGTGGGCGGTGGCCGTCGCGGCCCAGCTGTGCGCGGTGCTCTCCGCGGTGCACGCGGTGCCGATCGTCCACCGCGACCTCAAACCGCGCAACGTGATGGTGAAGCCGGACGGCACGCTGACCGTCCTCGACCTGGGCGTCGCCTCCGTCCTCGACTCGGACACCACGCGCCTGACCCACACCGGCTCACCCATCGGCTCGCCCGCCTATATGGCGCCCGAGCAGGCGATGGGCGGCGCGGTCGGCCCGTACACCGACCTGTACGCGCTGGGCGTCCTCCTGCACGAACTGCTCAGCGGGGACGTCCCGTTCGCGGGGTCCACGGTCCTCGGCGTGCTGCACCGTCATCTGTACGAGGCACCCGTCCCGGTACGCGGGCTGCGCCCCGAGGTGCCCGAACCCCTCGAAGCGCTCGTGTTGCGTCTGCTCGCCAAAGACCCGCAGGACAGGCCGAGTTGTGCGCAGGAGGTCTACGAGGCGCTGGCGCCGCTGCTGCCGGTACGGGGCGGCGGGGCGAGTCTTGCGACGGCCTCGCCTCCGCTCGGGCCGCTCGACCCGACCCGCCCGTTCCTGCGCCCGCACGCGCCCTGGCCGGACCGCGTCGCCACGCCCGCGCCCGGCCCGGTCACCGTGGCGCCGCCCGTGCCGAAGGCGCCCCCGCGGCCCGATGTGGCGGGCGCGGTCGACGAGGTCAAGCGGCTGCTCGGCGAAGGACGCATCACGCAGGCCGTCGACATCCTCGGCTCGATCCTGCCCGCCGCGGCGGCCGAACACGGCGAACGCTCGCCGGTGGTGCGGATCCTGCGCAAGCAGTACGCGGCGACGCTGATGGACGACGGGCAGTACCGGCGCGCCCTGCCCGAGCTGCGCCGGCTCGCCGGTGACCGCGCGGCCGAGGCGGGCCCCGCCGACCCGCAGGCCCTGGACTTCCGCCACGACGTGGCGCAGTGCCTCGAACAACTCGGGGATGCGGCGGGGGCGTTGGCGGAGTACCGGGCGGTGCTGCCCGGGTTCGAGGCGCTGTACGCCGGGTCCGACCCGTCCCGCCCCTTCGGCGTGCGGCACCGGATCGGGGACCTGCTGCTTGCGGTGGGGGAGTATGCGGCGGGGCATCACCAGCTTCAGCAGCTGCTGTGGGACGCGGAACGGGTGTACGGGGTGCAGCACCCCTACCCCGCGGAGCTGCGCCGCGCGCTGGCCCGCCAACGGGAGCTCCGCGGCGCGTAGTGCGGTGACCACGAAGGTTCACCCGCCCATTGGTTGGGAGCGGCCGGAACGTGACGGAGCCCGGGAGCATGTCCAGCTCCCGGGCTCCAGCTTGCCACCCATTTGCGCACACCGGCGGCGTTTAAGAACCGCGGGTCATGTTGAGATCGACGTGTTCTGCCTTTGAACTACAGCGCCACGAGAGAGGCGCCGGAGGGACTTGAACCCCCATCCGTCGATGTTCGCCCACGCTCGGTCGATCCGGTGTTCGGCGGCGAATACTGAGACTGGAGCGAGAATCTGAGTTTCATGGGGCCGCCTCTGCCAGGCTTGGGCCATCCCCGCACGTGGTGCGGGGAGAGGGATTCGAACCCCCAACTGACACCCCTTCATCAGCTTCAACATCAGTTTCAGCTTGCGCTCATCGCGCACCCTCCGCTCGCGACGGAGGGCGAATGTGGGGCTACCGGAAGAGGTAGCCGAATACCGCGTCGCCGACCCGCTGGTCGGTGACCTCGGTGTTGTTTGCCTCCTCACGGGCGAACTTGACGGACTGCTGGAGCTTCTCGACGCGGTCGAGGAGTTCGTTGACCCGCCGGGCGGGCAGCGCGCCGGAGAACTTCACCGTGGTCCAGTAACCGACCGGGACGTCCTCGTAGTACACCTCGACCTGCGCCGGGTGCTTCTCCGTGGCCTCGGCCTTCACGTGGTTGCGCGGAACCTTTCTCGTGCGGATGGTCCGCACCGGGTCCGTCTTCCACGCGTCCGTCGAGGGGTCCAGGTTCCACGACTCGGAGGCGTCGAGCACCGGCAGCTTGCGCACGAAGGTGTGCAGGTCGGTGAGTTGCTTCTCCAGGAACAACAGGTACGGGACGGGTACCTGGGACAACAGCACCGTACCGTCGACCACCACGTCCGCGACCGCGGACCGGTTCGCCCAGTCCTTCGTCGCGGTCACGTCGAAGAGCCGCGTCAGCGTCCCGGCGGTCGCCCGCAGCGCGTCCTCGGCCTTGATCTGCACCCGCGTGGACTCGGGCGGCAGCTGCTCGCCCTCTTCGTCCTTGGGCTGGTAGGTCCGGGAGATGCCGGCCAGCAGGGCGGGCTTCTGCACGTCCTGGTGAGCCTGGGTGAGCTCCTGGAGAGCCTTGGACTTGACGCCCTTTTCGACTGCGATGATCTGATTCAGCTTCGGCACACGGCGAACCTAACAACTCCGCGCCGCACGCACATCCGATTAAGCGTCTGGCTCCGTACTCGGTGCGGGCCTGCGTGGGCCGCCTCAGCCGGTCCGGCGTTTGAGGACGAGCGCCTTTCGGGCGCGAACGGGGTCTGGGGCGGAGCCC
>NZ_JBEZKW010000108.1:0-13004 GCF_040651795.1 Streptomyces sp. NPDC048361 | reverse complement strand
CTGGCGTTGACTTTTGGCACACTGTTGAGTTCTCAAGGAACGGACGCTTCCTTTGTACTCACCCTCTCGGGCTTTCCTCCGGGCGCTTCCCTTCGATATTTCGTGTTTCCGACTCTATCAGACTCTTTCGTGTCCGATTCCCCGTCGGAGCGGGGATTGCCTTCCAGGTTCTCCCTCTCGGGTTTCCCTTTCCGGCGACTCCGACTCTATCAGATCCTTTCGGGCCCGATTCCCGGTCTCCCGGGGCCAAGTCGGCTTGTCTTCCCGGCTGTTGGGCCGTTCCGACTCCCGAACTCTAGCGGACTTTCCCGGCAACCCGTAATCGGGGCTTCCGGTCCCTATCGAAATGAATTCGGCATGCCGAAAACACTCCCGATCGGGAGGCCGTGCTGAGTTGGGTGGCCGCAGAGTCTGCGGCGGACGGTTGTTGCAGAACCGTATCGGCTCCGCGACAACTCGAAGAACCTTACGGAACGGGGTGGGGTGTGTCAACCCCGGTCCTGGCTCCTGTCCACTGATTTTTTTCGCGGGCCTCAGTCGAGGTCGGTGAGGCGGCCGCCCGCGTCCGGCTGAGCGTGCTCCACCCTGCGCAGCAGGCGGATCAGCATCTCGCCGAGCACCCCGCGCTCGTCAGAGGTCAGGTCCTGGAGCAGGTCCTCCTCGAAGTCGCTGGCCATGCGCATGGCCTCCAGCCACTTCGTACGGCCTTCGTCGGTCAGCTCGACGATGACGCGTACCCGGTTGTTCTCGTCGCGGTCGCGGGTGACCAGGCCTTCGCCGGCCATGCGGTCGATGCGGTGCGTCATGGCGGCCGGCGTGAGGCCGAGGCGCTTGGCGAGCTCGCCGGGGCCCAGGCGGTAGGGCTCACCCGCCAGGAGCAGGGTCTTGAGGACCTCCCACTCGGCGTTGCTGATGCCGAGTGCGGCGACCTGGCGGCCGTACGCCACGTTCATGCGGCGATTGAGGCGGCCCAGCGCCGAGACGACCTTCTCCACCTGGGGGTCGAGGTCGCGGTACTCCCGCTGATACGCGGCGATCTGCTCGTCGAGGGTCGGCTCCTGGGGGCCGGCGGGATCGTCGGGCTCGGTGGTCTCAGCCATGTCGCGAGTATGGCACGGGGTTCGTTGGCATCTAAGTCCTTGAGTGTGTATTGTTAAGGATCTAATTTTAGTGTTGAAGTCTTCAGATCTGAGCCCTTCACGTTCGAGCCCTCTGGCTCACGTCGTCCTGTCCGGGCTCGGGGTCGGCGGACTTCCCGACTCAAGGTGGTGAGTGTGACCAAGGCGATGGGTGCAGCGATGCGCCGGATCCAGGCGGGTAACGCGCTGAGCGCGTTCGGACTCGGGTTCACCGTTCCGTACCTCTATGTGTACGTGGCCCAGGTGCGGGATCTGGGTGCGACCACGGCCGGTGTCGTGCTCGCCGTCTTCGCCATGGCCGCGCTCGCGGTGCTGCCGTTCACCGGGCGCGTCATCGACCGGCGCGGGCCGCTGCCAGTGCTGGTCGGCGCCGCGCTGCTCGCGTCCGCCGGCGCGCTGGGCCTGGGCTTCGCCTCCACCGTGCCCGCCGCCGTGGCCTCTGCCGCGCTGCTCGGCGCCGGCACCGCCGTGATGCAGCCGGCGCTCGCCACGATGATCGTCTGGTGCTCGGGTCCCACGACCCGTACCCGTGCTTTCGCCCTGCAGTTCTTCCTGCAGAACCTCGGGCTCGGCATCGGCGGGCTCATCGGCGGCCAGATCGTCGACGCGAGCCGCCCCGCCAGCTTCACCCTCCTCTTCTCCATCGAAGCCGTGATGTTCCTGGTGCTCGCGGCTGTCGCCGGCTCCGCGAAGATGCCGCGCTCGGTGGTCGTCCCGGACGCGCGTCCTACAGGTGAGCAGGGCGCCGGCGGCGGGATCCGGGCGATCCTCAAGCACCGGGCGATGGTGCAGCTGTGCGGGCTCGGATTCGTGGTGTTCTTCGCCTGCTACGGCCAGTTCGAGTCGGGCCTTGCGGCGTACGGCACCGAGGCCGCCGGTATCGACCCCTCGACGCTGGGTGTCGCTCTTGCCGCCAACACGGCCGTGATCGTGGTCGCGCAGTTCCTGGTGCTGAAGTTCGTGGAGCGCCGGCGGCGCAGCCGCGTCATCGCGTCCGTCGGTCTCATCTGGGCCGTCGCGTGGATCGCGGCCGGTTACGCGGGGCTCGGGCACGGCAGCCAGGCCATGGCGACCGCCGCTTTCGTCTCGACGTACGCACTGTTCGGGCTCGGCGAGGCAATGCTGTCGCCGACCGTGGCGCCGCTGGTCGCGGACCTCGCGCCCGAGTCGATGGTCGGGCAGTACAACTCGGCGTTCGCGCTGGTCAAGCAGCTCGCGCTGGCGATCGGGCCGGCCGTCGGCGGGCCGATGGGCGCCGCGCTGCACGGCCCGTACATCGTGACGTTCGTGCTGTTCTCGCTCGGGATCACGGTGCTCGCGCTGCGGCTCGGCAAGAAGCTGACGCTCGCGCAGGACCACCCGATGCTCGCGGCGAAGTCCCGCGTGGTCGCGGTGCACCTGCCGGAGCAGGCACCCGCCCACGCGTAAAGGCCTCGCCCGGAACCCGGCCTACCCCGGCAGGGCGAACTCGCACCACACCGCTTTGCCGCCGCCCGGTGTGCGGCGCGAACCCCAGGACGAGGCGATCGTCGCGACGATCGAGATGCCTCGTCCTGCTTCGTCCCCGGGGTCGGCGCGGCGCCGGCGCGGCAGATGGTCGTCGCCGTCGGTCACCTCGATGATCAGGCGGCGGTCGGTGCGGCGGAGCCGCAGGCGCATCGGCGGGGTGCCGTGCTGGAGCGAGTTGGCCACCAGCTCGCTCGCCGCGAGGACGCCGAGGTCGCGCAGCTCCATGGGGAAGCGCCAGGAGGCGAGGACACCGGAGGCGAACGCGCGGGCGCGCGGCGCCGCTTCGATGCCGCCGAGCAGATCGAGCGCCGCGTTGTGGAAGAGCTCGGCGGCCGGCCCGGTGCGGGCGGGGTGCTGGCAGACCAGGACCGCGACGTCGTCGTCGTGTTCGGCGGTGACGCCGAGCGAGCGCAGCAGCCGGTCGCACACCACCTGCGGGGTGCCGACCGCGCCGGACAGCGCCCGCGCCAGCGCGGCCACGCCCTCGTCGATGTCCTCCCTGCGGCGCTCCACCAGGCCGTCCGTATAGAGGACGGCGGTGGCGCCGGGCGGCAGGTCGATCGTGCCGGAGGTGTGCAGCCAGCCGCCGGTGCCGAGCGGTGGGCCCGTGGGGTCCTCGGCCTGGTGGACGGTGCCGTCCTCGTGGCGTACGAGGATGGGCAGGTGGCCCGCCGACGCGTACACCAGGCGGCCCTCGTTGGGGTCGTGCACCGCGTAGACGCAGGTGGCGATCTGGCTTGCGTCGATCTCGGCGGCCAGGCCGTCCAGGAGCTGGAGCACCTCGTGCGGGGGCAGGTCGAGGCGTGCGTACGCCCTTACCGCGGTGCGGAGTTGACCCATGACGGCCGCCGCGCGCACGCCCCGGCCCATCACGTCGCCGATGACGAGCGCGGTGCGGCCGGCGCCCAGGGTGATCACGTCGTACCAGTCGCCGCCGACCGCGGCGTCGGTGCCGCCGGGCTGGTAGGTGGCGGCGACGCGCAGGTCGTCGGGCTGCTCCAGCTCCTGCGGGAGCAGGGAGCGCTGGAGGGTGACGGCCGTTTCGCGGTGGCGGCGCTCGCTGGCGCGCAGCCGCTCGGCGGCCTCGGCGTGGTCGGTGACGTCGGCGGCGAAGACGAGGACGCCGCCTTCCTCCTCGCCGGGGACCTCGACCGGGCTGCACGTCACCGTGTAGCAGCCGGCGCCCTGGATCCGACGGGACTTGACCGTACGGGACGTGCCGCTGCGCAGTACCTGGTCCATGAGTGGGAGCAGGCCGAGTTCGTCGAGCTCGGGCGAGACCTTGGCGGCGGGCGCGCCCAGCGGACGGGTGCCAAAGGCGGCCGCGTACGCGTCGTTGACGTACGCGACGCGGTGCTCGGGGCCGCTCAGGAGCACGACCAGGGCGGGGAGCTGGCCCAGGATGTCGCGCACCGAGAGGTCGTCGAGGACCGGGGGCTCGGTCACATCGTCCGGCCAAAGCTCCGGCTGCGGCCCGGATTCGCCGCGGGCCGCGGGCACGGAGCCCCGGTCGTCGCGGTCGGTCCGTGCTGCGGCGCGGCGTTGCGTACCGGGGAGCCGGGCGCTCCAACGCGTGAAGTTCACGGTGTTCCAAGCCTCGTGTGTCGCTGCGGGTGCGGTGCTGCCGGTGCTGGTGCGGGGGTGGTCCGCCGGATCACTCTGTGCAGGTGTGGGCCCACCTATGGTCACACGCCCAGTGTGACGGACCGCACTGACAACCGTCAGTTGTCGTGCGGGGCGGGGCCCTTGGCGGGCGGGCCGCCCCCTGCGGCGATCTCGAACTCGGCGCGCGGATGTTCCAGCGAGCCGAGCGAGACGATCTCGCGTTTGAAGAGTCCGGCGAGGGTCCATTCGGCGAGCACGCGGGCCTTGCGGTTGAAGGTGGGGACGCGGCTCAGATGGTAGGCGCGGTGCATGAACCAGGCCGGGTAGCCCTTGAGCTTGCGTCCGTAGACGTGGGCGACACCCTTGTGCAGGCCGAGCGATGCGACCGAGCCTGCGTACTTGTGCCGGTACTCCGTGAACGCGCCGCCCCGCACAGCGGCGGCGACGTTCTCGGCGAGCACCTTGGCCTGGCGCACGGCGTGCTGCGCGTTGGGTGCGCACTCGGCGCCCTTGGAATCGGCCGTCAGATCGGGGACGGCGGCCGCGTCGCCGGCCGCCCAGGCGTGCTGGACGCCCTCGATCCGCAGCTCTGCCGTGCACCGCAGCCGGCCGCGCTCGTTCAGCGGCAGGTCGGTGGCGGCGAGGAGCGGGGCGGGCTTGACACCGGCGGTCCACACGACGGTACGGGTGGGGAAGCGGGCGCCGTCGCTGAGGACGGCGACCCGGTTCTCACAGCTGTCGAGGCGCGTTTCGAGGCGTACGTCGATGTTGCGGCCGCGCAGTTCGCGGATGGCGTACGTGCCCATCTCCTCGCCGACCTCGGGCAGGATCCGGTTGCTGGCCTCGACGAGGATCCACTTCAGGTCCTCGGGCTTGATGTTGTGGTAGTACCGCGCGGTGTAGCGCGCCATGTCCTCCAGCTCGGCCAGCGCCTCGACGCCCGCGTAGCCGCCGCCGACGAAGACGAAGGTGAGGGCGGCGTCGCGGACGGCGGGGTCGCGGGTGGAGGAGGCGATGTCCATCTGCTCGATGACGTGGTTGCGCAGGCCGATGGCCTCTTCGACGGTCTTGAAGCCGATGGCGTAGTCGGCGAGGCCCGGGACCGGCAGGGTGCGCGAGATCGAACCGGGCGCGATGACGAGTTCGTCGTACGACAGCTCCACGGCGCCGGTGCCGTCCTCGGGCGAGGCCAGGGTGGTGACGGTGGCGGTGCGCCGCTCGTGGTCGACGCGGTCCGCCTCGCCGATGACGATCCGGCACTTGTCGAGGACGCGGCGCAGCGGGACCACGACGTGGCGCGGGGAGATGTTGCCGGCCGCCGCCTCGGGCAGGAACGGCTGGTACGTCATGTACGGGTCAGGAGCCACCACGGTGATCTCGGCCGTTCCGCTCCGCAGCTCCGTCTTGAGCGCGCGTTGCAGACGCAGCGCCGTGTACATCCCGACGTATCCGCCGCCGACCACGAGTACGCGCACAGGTTCTGTCACCACCCCATGACGCAACGGGCCCCGGGCTTTGTCCACAGGCCTGACAAATTGTGTGACTGGAAGGCAGTCCTGTGGTGGGTGGCCCGTTCCACCCACCGGAATGGAAAAAGCGCAGGCCAGTCGGTGGGTGACACGTGCTGGGCAGGGCCGATCCGGCCCGGCGGAGGCCCTTGGTCCGATCGGGGGGCACGCCACGCGGAAGAACCCCTTCTGAATTGAGTCCGGCTCAACTATGTTCGTAACTCGTCGGGGTTTCGGGTGAGGGACCCGTCCCCGGCTGTCAGGGCGGGGAGTCTCCGGGGGGAGACGTAATAACCGGGGGAACAATGCACATTCAGGACTCTCATTGGCAGACGGCCGTCGTCGCCTCATCCGACGGCAACAGCCGGCTCGGTACGGGTCCGGGCGTCGGCGGGTCGCGTTCCGCGCCGCTGCGGGTGGATGCCCAGCGCAACCTGGAGCATGTGCTGCGCGCGGCGCGCGAGGTGTTCGGCGAGCTCGGTTACGGGGCGCCGATGGAGGACGTGGCGCGCCGGGCCAGGGTGGGTGTGGGGACCGTCTACCGGCGGTTCCCGAGCAAGGACGTGCTGGTGCGCCGGATAGCCGAGGAGGAGACCTCGCGTCTGACGGACCAGGCGCGCACGGCGCTCGGCCAGGAGGAGGAGCCGTGGTCGGCGCTCTCCCGTTTCCTGCGCACGTCGGTGGCGTCGGGCGCCGGCCGGCTGCTTCCGCCGCAGGTGCTGCGGGTCGGCGTGGAGGGCGAGGAGCCCGAGGGCGTACTTCCCGAGGGCGTACTTCCTGATGCGGGGCGCCCCGAGGGGGCGCGGCCCGAGGGTGTACGTGACGGGTTCGATGAGGCGCGGGTGCCGCAGCAGCGTCAGGTCGGCGCGGCCGAGCAGGGCTCGGGCTGGGGCCGGGTCGTCGAGCAGCGGTCGGCTCCCGAGCAGGAGCTGGACGACGCGGGCGCGGCCGAGCTGCTCGACGTGGTCGGGCAGTTGGTGGACCGGGCGCGGGCCGCCGGTGAACTGCGCGGTGATGTGACCGTCGCCGATGTGCTCCTGGTGATAGCCACGGCGGCGCCGTCGCTGCCGGACGCCCACCAGCAGGCCGCCGCCTCCGCGCGGCTCCTGGACATCCTGCTCGAAGGGCTGCGTTCACGTCCGTCGGCCTGAGCGTCAACCTCCGTAGCGGGCACGGGGGTTGCGGGGGGTCCGCTGGGCCGTCAGCACGCCGCCGCGCCTTCCCCGAAAGGGTGACGGCTAGGGCGCCGGTGCGGTAACTCTCCCCGGATGAGTGGTTGCCGCGCTGGAGGCTCGGCTCCGCTTGTGCTCTGTGGCACGCTTGCCCGGTGGTCGGGTCTGAGCGTGCTTACGGGGGCTTCCGCTATGGGCGTTGAAGAGCGGGACGAGTCGCGCTCGGGCGGCGGCGGTCCGGAGTCGGGCGGGCCCGACGGGCCACGGCCGCCACGGCAGGTGCCCAGCCAGGGCGGCCCCGGACACCTCCCTCCGACCGACCCCGGCCAGGGTGCGCCGGGTGGTCCCGGGCACCTCGCGCCGGGCGGTCCCGTGTCCGTTCCGGGGCAGGCCGCCGGCGGTTTCGGCCCGGCCCACCCGGGTGCGGGGGAGCCGTCCCTCTCCGAGCTCGGCGGCACCGTACTGCCGGGTCCCTGGGGGCCCATGGACGGAGTCGGGGACCCCGGCACCAGCGTGCCGACGCAGCGCGAGGGCGGGCTGCGCGAGGGCATGGCCCTGGAGTTCGCCGAGGCCGGGCAGTCCGACGCCGATCTGATCCACGCGATGCGGGCCGGCGACGACAGCGCGTACGAGGAGCTGTTCCGCCGCCACTGCGACGCGGTGCGGCGCTACGCCCGCAGTTGCTGCCGTGACGCGCACACCGCCGACGACCTCACGGCGGAGGTCTTCGCACGGACGCTCCAGGCGGTGCGCGGCGGTGCCGGGCCCGAACAGGCCGTGCGCGCCTATCTGATGACCACCGTGCGGCGGGTCGCCGCGTCCTGGACGCGGACCGCCAGGCGGGAACAGCTCGTCGACGACTTCGCGGTCTTCGCCCAGCAGTCCGCGCGCGCGGCCGAGGTGTCCGACGACGACACCATCGACCTGGGCGCCGATGTGCGGGCCATGCACGAGGCCGAGCAGACGCTCGCCATGCGGGCGTTCCGTTCGCTGCCCGAGCGCTGGCAGGCGGTGTTGTGGCACACCACCGTCGAGGAGGAGTCGCCGAGCGAGATCGCGCCGCTGTTCGGGCTCTCCGCCAACGCCACGGCGGTGCTCGCAAGCCGCGCCAGGGAAGGGCTCAAGCAGGCCTACCTCCAGGCGCACGTCTCCACCGCGCTGACCTCAGGCGGGGACTGCGCCCGCTATGCCGACCGGCTCGGCGCGTATGCGCGGGGCGGGCTGCGGATGCGGGCCGAGCGTGGTCTGAGCAAGCACCTGGAGGAGTGCGCGAAGTGCCGGGTCGCCGTCGTCGAACTCAAGGACGTCAACGCCGGGATCCCCGCGCTGCTCCCGGTCGCGGTCATCGGCTGGTTCGCCGCCGGATTCTCGCTCAAGGCGGCCGGTGTGGTCGCGGGTGGCGCGGCCGGTGCCGCGGGCGCCGGTGCGGCGGCCGCGGCGACGGGCGGCGGTTCGTCCGGCGGCGCGGCGGGAGGTGCCGCGGCGGAAGGGCTCGGCGCCCCGGCCAAGGCCGGCATCGCGGCGGCGGTGGCCGTGGCGGTCGCGGCCGGTGTCGTGTTCGCGCTGACCGGCAACGACTCCCCGCCGCCCAAACCCGACGCGAAGCCGCCCGCGGTCGCGCCCGTCGTCCCGCACAAGCAGCCGCCCCCCGCGCCCGAGCCGCCCGCACCCCCCGCACCGCCCGCACCCAAGCCCACCCCGCCGCCCAGGCCCGCGCCGAAGAAGCCGGTGGCCAGGCCCGCCCCGCCGCAGCCGCCGACCCACCCGCGGCCCACGCCGCCTCGACCGGTGCCGCCGCCCGAGCCGGCCCCGCCGAAGCCCACGCCTCCCCCGCCGCCACCGGCCCCGAGCGTGTACCAGGTGAACCGTCTGCAGTACGGGATCCTCGGCGACGGCACCAAGCCCGAGGTGCGGCTCGGCGGCTCCAGCTGGCTGTGGCAGCGCTCGGGCATGCGCGTCGGCGACCGGCGCTTCACGCACGGCGTGACCGTGCACGGCCGTTCCTCGGTCACCATCGACCTCAACCGCCAGTGCCGCACCTACGACGCGTACGCGGGCGTGGACCATCTGACGATGGGGCTCGGGGTGGTGCGCTTCTCGGTGTACGGCGACGGGGCCCTGCTGTGGCGTTCGCCGGTGCTGCACGGCGGTGACCCGGCGGTACCGGTCCACGCCGACCTGTCGGGCCGCAGGACGATCCGGCTCGTCGTCGAGCCGGAGGGCCCGTTCGGAGCGGCGGCGCTCGCGGACTGGGCGCAGTCGCAGATCAGCTGCCGCTAGGCGGGCCGGGGCCTGCGTCTGGGCCGGCCGGGGTCAGGCATCGGTCAGCGGGGCAGGACGGGCGTCCCGGCCGGGCTCAAGCGCCGGCCACCGTGGGCAGGACGGGCGTCCCGGCGGGGTCAGACGCCGGTCGCCGTGGTCAGGAGGGGCGGGATCTCCGGTGGGGTCAGGCCCGCGCCGGCGGCGGTCTCCGCCGCGTACCGCTCGGGTGTGAGCGCCTGGCGTGCCGCTGTGACGATGGACTCCTCGATCGCAGCCTCGGGCACGGAACGCGGGATGCCGGCGCGCCAGGCGTGGGCCGCCGCCAGGACCCGTACCGCGCGGGCGTGGTCGCCGAGGGCGACGAGGAACTGGGCGCCGCGCTCGGCGAGATGGGCCAGGACCAGCTCGGTGCACTGGGCGCCGGCCGCCGTGCGCAGGGCGTCCGCCATGCGCGCGAGGCCGGCCGCCGGGCCGGACCGGGCGGCGGTGACCCGGGCGTCGAGGGCGTCGAGCAGCGCGACGAAGTGCGGGGGCTGGCCCTGTGGTCCCGCCGAGGAGAAGTCGAGGGCCTGCTCGCCCAGGGCTACGGCGCCGGCGATGTCGCCCCGGTCGAGGGCGATGGTGGCACGCAGGGAGTGGATGTACGGCAGCGCCTCGACCACCCGGTAACGCTGTGCCTCCGCCGCGGCTTCCAGCAGGGACTTCTCGGCAACGTCCAAGTTGCCCTCGCGGTAGCAGAGTTCGCCCACCCGGGCGGTGAGGAAGGGGGCTTCCTGGTGGGCGCCCACCTCGCGGGAGAGCTGGAGCGCCTCCTCGTAGGCGGGGCGGGCCAGTTCGGGAAGACCGCGGGTCATCGCGGCCTCGGCTGCGGCACCCGCCACTTGGGCGCGCATCCAGCGGTCGCCCACGCGGCGGCCCAGTTCGCGCAGTTCGGCCAGGTCCTCGTCGACGCCCTCGAAGCCGCCCGGCATGTCGATGGCCATGTGCGTACGGAACATCAGGGCCACCGCGGTCGCCCAGTCGTCGCCGTGGCGGCGACAGTTGGTGACGACGGCGTCGATCGACTCGCGCACCATCCCCGGCGGGTCGGTACGGAACGTGGCGAACGGCCAGAGCAGCCCCGGGAAACGGGCCGCCTGCGGGCCGCCGACCTCGAAGGCCCGGCGGATCACGGTGAGGCGTTCCTGGACAGCGGGATCGGCGAAGCCCTGGTCGCGGTCACTGTCGGAGAGCAGGAAGAAGCGGAGCAGATCGAGGTGGAGCCGCGGCCAGTACCGCGGGTCCGTGTCGTCGTCCGGTGTGGGCGAGAGCTCGGCGGCGGCCCGCGCCCAGTCGGCGCCTTCGGCGCGGTAGTTGCGCAGCCACCAGAACCAGCCCATGCCGAGCACGAGTTCGGTGGCGGTGTCCTCGTCGGCGGTGGGCGGTGAGGTCGTGCGGCGCAGTGCGGCCCGGATGTTGTCGAGTTCGGTCTCCAGGCGGCGGATCCAGGGGAGCTGGTCGTGCGAGCGGACCAGGGGTTCCGCGCGGCGGACCAGCGCGCCGTAGTACGCGGTGTGGGCGTCGGCCGCGGCGCGCAGCACGTCGGGGGTCTCGGCGGCCCGCTCGGCGGCGTACTCGTGGATGGTCTCCAGCATGCGGTAGCGCATACCGCTGCCGTCGGCCGCGGGAACGGCGATGACCAGGGACTTCTCGACGAGGGCGGCGAGGTCGTCAGTGGCGGGGTGGTGGGTGGCGAGGTGGTGGGTGGCGAGGCCGTCGGTGGCGAAGGCGTCGGTGGCAAGGCCGTCGGTGGCGCCGCACACGGCCTGGGCGGCGGCGAGGTCCCAGCCGCCGGCGAAGACGGAGGCGCGGCGCAGCACATCGCGTTCGGACGGGTCGAGCAGGCCCCAGGACCAGTCGACGACGGCCCGCAGGGTCTGCTGGCGCGGGAGGACGGTGCGGCTGCCGCCGGTCAGGAGACGGAACCGGTCGTCGAGGCGGTCGGCGATCTGCCGCGGGGTCAGCAACCGCAGCCGGGCGGCGGCCAGTTCGATGGCGAGCGGCAGACCGTCGAGGCGGCGGCAGATCTCGGCGACCGCTTCCGGGTCGGCTTCGGGGTCGAAGTCGGGGCGTACGGTGCGGGCGCGCTCGGCGAACAGGCGGTGGGCCGGGAGCGGCGGCAGCGGCTCGACCGGGCGGACCGCCTCGCCCGGCACGCCCAGCGGCTCGCGGCTGGTGGCGAGGATGCGGAGCCGGGGGCAGCGGGTGAGGAGTGTCTCGGCGAGGCGGGCCGCGGCGTCGATGACGTGCTCGCAGTTGTCGAGGACGAGCAGGGTGTCGCCGCGGCGCGAGAGGTCGTCGACGAGGCGGGCGGTCGGGTCGTTGTGGGCGGGCTGGCCCTCCCGCGCCAGGAGCGTCGTCTCGCGCAGGCCGAGCGCGGAGACCGCGGCGCCGGGAACGGCGCCCGGCTCGTCCAGCGGGGCGAGCTCGACGAGCCACGCGGCGATGTCGGACGCGGATGCGGCCTGCTCGGCGAGGCGGGTCTTGCCGGTGCCGCCGGGGCCGGTGAGGGTGACCAGGCGCGAGGCCGCCAAGTCGGCGCGGATCACGGCGAGTTCGGGCTCACGGCCCACGAACGACGTGAGACGGGGCCGCAGGTTTCCCTCGGCCGGGCCCGCGGTCGCGGGCGCGTCGCGGAGCAACTCGCCGTGCAGGGCGGCCAGTTCGGGACCGGGATCGGCGCCGAGGGATTCGGCCAGGGTGCGGCGGGCCTTCTCGTACGCGGCGAGCGCGTCGGCCCGGCGGCCCTGGGCCCGCAGCGTACGGATCAGCTGGGCGTGCAACGTCTCGTCGTAGGGGTGTGCGGCGAGCAGCTCCATCAGTTCGGGGAGCAGCCCGTCGGTGGCGCCGCGTCGCAGGTCCGCCTCGATGCGGTGGCGCAGCGCGGTCAGGCGGCGCGCTTCGGGGCGTACGGCCGCGTGGCGCTCGGGCAGGTCGGCGAGGGCGGGGCCGCGCCACAGGGCGAGGGCGGCGCGCAGGGTCTCGGCGGCGGCGTCGGGGTCGTTGGCGGCGAGCTGGTCGGCGCCGTGTGCCGCGCGCTCCTCGAAGACGTACAGGTCGATCGCCTGCGGTGGCGCGGCGAGCCGGTAGCCGGCGGGCCCCGACTCCACGGCCTCCTTGCCGATCGCGCGGCGCAACCGGCCGACGAGGGCCTGGAGGGCGGCGGGCGCGTCCTGGGGCGGATCGTCGGCCCATACGTCGTCGATGAGGGCCGGCACGGGGACCGGGCGCGTCGGACTCAGGGCGAGCGCGGTCAGCAGGGCCCGCACTCTGGGCCCGCCCAGGGGTATGGCGGTGCCGGTGTCGTCGTGCGCCTCCGTGGCGCCCAGGATCAGGTACCGCACGCGTTCATTATGGCGGCGCCGCCCACCCGCCTGCCGCGCCCGCCGCCCGGGAGCGGCTCAAAGACGCGGCACGGGGGTCGGTTCAGGACTGCGGGCGTGGGGCGCCTGGGCGGGGTGACGCCGTGCTTGCAGACGCAGCGCCGGGCGGCGGAGGCGGGGCATGGTTCAGGACGCAGCGCCGGGCGGCGGCCCGGGGTGCGGTCCAGGACCGCAGTGCCGAGGGCGGCGGGCCGGGGTGCGGTTCAGGACGTCAGCGTCAGGCGGCGGCCCGGGGTGTGGTTCAGGACTGCAGTGCCGAGGGGGGCGGGCCGGGGTGCGGTTCAGGACGTCAGCGTCAGGGGGCGGGCCGGGGTGTGGTTCAGGACGTCAGCGTCAGGGGGCGGGCCGGGGTGTCGGACCGGGCTACAGCGGCGGGTGGCGGGCCGG
>NZ_JBEZKW010000107.1:0-13725 GCF_040651795.1 Streptomyces sp. NPDC048361 | reverse complement strand
GCGAGTCGGCGCGCTGATCGCGCTTCTGTCCTGTGACCGCTTTTCGCGTAGTTACGCGGATGTACGCGGATGTACGCGGACTCGGCCCGGCCCCCTCAGTGGGAGCCGGGCCGTCCTGCGTAAATGTGCCGGAACACGGTCCGCGGCCACTGCCAGGCCGCGCCGGCACCGGTCCACACGGGTCGCCCCGCCGCGGGCCGCCCGGCGCGGGCGGTTACGCTCAAGGGGTGGACCCGAAGACCAGGAACCGGATCATGGCCGGTGTGCTCGTGCTGATGTTCGTCGTGGTGGCGGTGGCGGCCGCCGCCCGCTGACCGCGTCCGCCACCGCCCCGTCGCGGCCGCCTCGTACGCCCGGCGCACGACCGTCGCGCCGCGACCGGAGGCCTACCAGGCGAAGGCCTCCGGTGACGGACCCGGGCCGGGGAAGATGTCGTCGAGTGCCGTCAGGAACTCCTCGGACAGGTCGACCTCGACCGCCCGCACCGCCGCGTCGAGCTGGTCCGCCGTCCGCGGGCCGACGATCGGTCCCGCCACGCCCGGCCGCGTGAGCAGCCAGGCCAGCGCCACCTCCGCGGGGTCGAGGTCGTGCTTGGCGACGAGCTCCTCGTACGCCTGCACCTGCTGCCGCACCGCCGGGGTCGAAAGCGCCTGCGCCGCGAGCCCGCCCTTGGAACGGCCCGCCGTGCCCTCGCGCTCCTTGCGCAGGATGCCGCCGAGCATCCCGCCGTGCAGCGGCGACCAGGGGATGACGCCGAGCCCGTACTCCTGGGCGGCCGGCACGATCTCCATCTCGGCGCGCCGCTCGGCGAGGTTGTAGAGGCACTGCTCGCTGACGAGGCCGAGCCGTCCGGTGCGGGCGGCGATCTCGTTGGCCTGGGCGATCTTGTAGCCGGGGAAGTTGGACGAACCGGCGTAAAGGATCTTGCCCTGGGTGATGAGGACGTCGATCGCCTGCCAGATCTCCTCGAACGGGGTCAGGCGGTCGATGTGGTGGAACTGGTAGATGTCGATGTGGTCCGTGCGCAGGCGCTTGAGCGAAGCCTCCACGGAGCGGCGGATGTTGACTGCCGACAGCTTGTGGTGGTTGGGCCAGGGCTCGCCCGCCGCCATGTTGCCGTTGAGCTTGGTGGCGAGGACGGTCTTGTCGCGCCGGTCGCCGCCCTGGGCGAACCAGCTGCCGATGATCTCCTCGGTACGGCCCTTGTTCTCGCCCCAGCCGTACACATTGGCGGTGTCGAAGAAGTTGATCCCCGCGCCGTGCGCGGCGTCCATGATCGCGTGGCTTGCCGCCTCGTCGGTCTGCGGTCCGAAGTTCATCGTCCCCAGGACGATCCTGCTGACCTGGAGACCCGTGCGTCCGAGCTGCGTGTACTTCATGGGCAACCAGCCAACGTCTTCGAGCGCGCTCAAGGCAAGGGGGCAGGCGGGGCTTTCGGACCTCGCCCGGCTTCACCTACGTGGTCCCGCCCACTGGTCTACGCGGCCTACCAGGCGAAAGCCTCCGGAGACGGGCCCGGGCCCGGGAAGATCTCGTCCAGCGCGCCGAGCAGCTCCTCGCTCAGCTCCAACTCCAGTGCGCGCAACGCCGATTCGAGGTGGGCGGGGGTGCGCGGGCCGACGATGGGGCCGGTCACGCCGGGCCGCGTGAGCAGCCAGGCCAGCGCCACCTCGCCGGGGTCGAGTTCGTGCTTGGCGAGCAGGTTCTCGTAGGCCTCGACCCGGGCCCGCATGGCCGGGTCGGCCAGCCCCGTGGCGGAACGGCCGGCCCGGGTGGTGCGCGATACCGCTCCCTCGCGCTCCTTGCGCAGTGCGCCGCCCAGCAGCCCCTGGTTCAGCGGCGACCAGGGGATGACGCCGAGCCCGTACTCCTGGGCGGCCGGGATGACCTCCATCTCGGCGCGGCGTTCGGCGAGGTTGTAGAGGCATTGCTCGCTGACGAGGCCGAGCCGTCCGGTGCGGGCGGCGGTCTCGTTGGCCTGGGCGATCTTGTAGCCGGGGAAGTTGGAGGTGCCCGCGTACAGGATTTTGCCCTGGGTGATGAGGACGTCGACCGCCTGCCAGATCTCCTCGAACGGGGTGGCCCGGTCGACGTGGTGGAACTGGTAGATGTCGATGTGGTCGGTGCCGAGCCGCTTGAGCGAAGCCTCCACGGCGCGGCGGATGTTGACCGCCGACAGCTTGTTGTGGTTGGGCCAGGACTGGGTGCGCCAGGAGTTGCCCTGCGTCATGTCCCCGTACATCTTGGTGGCGAGGACGACCTTGTCCCGGCGGTCGCCGCCCTGAGCGAACCATGAACCGAGGATCTTCTCGGTGAGCCCCTTTTCCTCGTCGACGCCGTAGATGTTGGCGGTGTCGAAGAAGTTGACGCCCGCGTCGAGGGCGGTGTCCATGATCGCGTGGCTGCCGGCCTCGTCGGTCTCGCCGCCGAAGTTCATCGTGCCGAGGACGAGACGGCTGACCTGGAGTCCGGTGCGTCCGAGCTGTGTGTACTTCATGCGCCCATCAAATCCTGCTCGTGTGCGCTCTACGCAAGGGCGGAAGGTGCGATGCCTTCCTCAACTCCCCAGCCAGCTCGACGCGTCGAGGCGGAAGGCCTCCGGCGGGACGGCCGTGCGCAGGGACGCTTCGAGCTCGCGCAGCCGGTCGTGGCCCAGGGTTTCGCCCCAATTCCCGCGCAGCTCATCGAAGATGGCGGCCGAGCGGGCGAGGGCGTCGAGGCCGTACGGGGTGAGCCGGACCAGTTTGCGGCGGGCGTCGCCGGGGTCGTCGGCGCGCTCGGCGTAGCCCAGCCCGATGAGGCGGTCCACCGTTTTGCCGGCCGCCTGCTTGGAGACGCCGAGCCGCCGGCCGATCTCGCTCGCGGTCGACCCGGGCAGCCCGATCGCCTGGAGGGCGAAGCCGTGGGCCGGGCGCAGCTCGGGGTGGCCCTGGCGGGCGAGCTCGGCGTGCAGCCGGTCGATGAGCGAGCGGAACCCGGCGAGGAGGAGCAGGGGGAGCTCGTATCCGGGTGCGTCGCGCGGATCGCTGTCGCGCGGATCGCTGTCGCAGGGATCGCTGTTGCGCGGATCGACAACCTGGTTTACCTTTTTTTCGTCAACCACGTTGTCCATTCTAGTCCCGGGGCCTCGGCGTGAGCCGCACCCGGCCGTACGGAAGTAGGGCTTCACCATGTCCACCACCCTGTTCGCCGAGCACACCCTGGAATCGGCCCCGGCCGCCGCGCGCAAGTCGATGGAGGCGACCGTCCGCCACCTCGGCCGGCTCACCCCGCCCGTGGCGAAGATGGCCACATCGCCGCACCTCCTCGACGGCTTCCTCAAGCTGAACGGCATCTTCGAGCAGGCCACCCTCGACCCGGTCGCGCGCGAGGTCCTCGTCATGACGGTGGCGGTCCGCAACGAGTGCCACGTGTGCGTGGCGATGCACACCGGCCGGCTGCGCGAGCTGGGCGCCGACGACGAACTGGTGGCCGCCCTGCACGAGCGCCGTCCGCTCGCCGACCCCCGGCTGGACGCCGTACGCCGCTTCACCCTCGCGGTCCTCGCGAAGGCGGGCGGCGTCGAGGACGAGGCCGTCCGGGACTTCCTGTCGTACGGATACACCGAGCAGAACGCCCTCGAAGTGGTTCTCGGCATCGGCACCTACACCCTGTCCACGTTCGCGAACCGGCTCACGGGCGCGGGCATGTGATGCCTCCCCGCGTACGTGCGTCATCTCAAGTGGGCCACCACGTACGTCACTTGGAGCCGATGGGGCCGATGTAGGTGCCGGGATGGGTGGCGCCGTCCTGGAGCAGCACCGAGGAGAAGGTCCAGGGCAGGGTGTGGGAGTGGGTCTCGTCCGGCGGGGTGACCACGATGCTCCGCGGCGTGAACTCCTTGCCGTCGCCGCTGTGGAACGGCAAGTAGAAGAGGGTGAAGGTGGTCGTCGCGCCGGGCCGCACCGTGACCGTCGCCGGCGACTCGGCGGTCCCGCGCGTCAGCGACCACCGCGTGGCGCCGCCCACCAGGTCGACCCCCGGATAGCCCTTCATCGCACAGGCCTTGGCGGCCTGGTTGGTCAGCGTGACGGTGAGGGTGCCTTGCGCTTCCTCCGCCTGGGCGCCGCTGCCGGGGGCGATGGCGAAGGCGAGCTGGGAGGTGAGGCAGTGCGAGCCGGCGGGCCCGGTCCCGGGGCCGGTTCCCGCGTTGGTGCCGCCGCCCGAGTTTCCGCCGGAGGGGGCCATGGTGCGGCCGCCGTCCGCGCCGGCGGAGCCGGAGGGAGTGCCCGTGCCGGTGCCGGTTCCGGTGCCTGTACCTGAGCCGGTGGCGCTGGGGGTGTCGGTGGCGACCTTGCCGGAGCCGCCGCCGTCGCTGCCGCAGGCGGTGAGCGCGAGGGTCAGACCGGCGGTGACGAGGGCGAGGGCGGTGCGGGCTGGGTGGTGGGTGCGCAGGCGCAACACGGCGGACCTTTCGTTCGGTATCCGTTTCTCCGTCCACAGGCTGTGGACCGGGACCGGGGCGGTGGGACCGGGGCGGGACTCGGTGCGTTTCGTGGTTCCGTTCGATTGCTGGGACGATCGTGTCCGGAACGTATGGATCGGGCGTGCGGTTCGGGCGTGCGGCTCGGGTGCATGGCTCGGGTGTGCGGATCGAGCGTACGAAGCGGTTGCGGATCGGTGAGGAGACACTCCCATGTCGGTGGGGCCCATCGCGGTGAGCTGGTCGCACGGATGCGGGGTGCGGTGATGGAGGCCGTCGACCGCGCCTTCGCGGCGGCGCTGTACATCGAGGGCGACGCCGCGCTCGACACCGGCGCCTCGCTGCTCGCCGCCACGCCCGACGCGGACAACGAACTCGCCCTGCGAGGAAGGGAGTTCGTGCGGCGCGCCTGGGAGCGGGGCTGGCAGCCCGCCGATGTCGTACGGATCGTACGGCGGGATTTGGACGAGCCGCACGTACGCATGCTCAGCGTGCTGATCCGCGACGAGCTGGCCCGTTACGAGCGGCTGCCCGCGCGGTGGCAGGGGCAGGTGGACGAGCTGCCGCGCGAGGCGTGGCGGGCCGACCGCTTCTCGTACGCCACCGCTGTCCTTGAACTGTACCGGCTGCTGCTCGCGCTGCCCGCGATCGAGCCGGCCGGGCCCGTGCCGGGTGCCTCGGTGCTCGGGCCGCCGGTGCACGGCGAACCCAAGACGCTGGCCCGGATCCGGGCGCTGCTCGCCAAGGCCGAGGCGACGGGGTTCCCCGAGGAGGCGGAGGCGCTCAGCGCCAAGGCGCAGGAGCTGATGGCGCGGCACAGCGTGGACGAGGCGCTGCTCGCGGGGCGTACGGGCGGTGGGAGCGGCGGCCGGGCCGGCGGGGAGGTGCCGGGGGCGTGCCGGATCGGGGTGGACGCGCCGTATGAGACGGCGAAGGCGATTCTGCTCGACGCGGTCGCCTCCGCCAACCACTGCCGGGCGGTGTGGAACTCCGCGCTCGGCTTCACGACGGTCGTCGGCTTCGAGAGCGACCTGGAGGCGGTCGAGCTCCTCCACACCTCGCTGCTCGTGCAGGGTACGGCGGCGATGACGAAGGCCGAGGCGGCGCAGCGGGCGGGTGGGCGCAAGCGCACGAAGACGTTCCGGCAGTCGTTCCTGCTGGCGTACGCGGGGCGGCTCGGCGACCTGCTGTCTGCGACGGCGCGGCATGTGGAGGCGGAGTTCGGGGGTGAGCTCCTTCCGGTTCTGGCGACGCGGGCGGTGGCTGTCGCGGGGCGGGCGGAGGAGATGTTTCCCCGGACGGTGTCGACGCGGGTGCGGGGGGTGTCCGACGAGTCGGGCTGGCGTGATGGGCGTGCCGCCGCCGACCGCGCCCATCACCCGGGCCTCCGCCCCGGCATCGAGTAACCCCCGGCTCCGCCGCGGCGGGCGCGGCCGCGTGGCTCGGCTCCGCCGCGGTGGGCTCGGGTGGCGGGCTCGGTGCCGGGTGCCCTCCTAGGGGCGCGGGGAACTGCGCGGGTGCCCCAGCACGGTGTGCAGACGAAGGCCGGGGTTGCTGGGGCTCTGCCCCAGACCCCGTTCGCGCCTGAAGGGCGCTCGTCCTCAAACGCCGGACGGGCTGAGGTGGCCCGGGATGGGCGCCCTGCCAAGGGGGAGGGATGCCGATGCCGGCCGCCCGGCCAAGGGCGAGCCACCCAGGGGCGGGCCGCAGGGGGTTCGTGGCGGGCTGCCTGCGAGGGGGATCCGCTCGGGGCGGGGGAACCGTTACGCTCGGGATCATGAGCTGGCTCCGGGCGTTGAAGGAGACCGCCCGTTCGGGGCTGAAGGTGGAGCCGCGTCGGCTCGAACCCCTCGTCGCGCTGCGCGGCGCAGCCGGCCTCGCCGTCGTCGTCGGCATCAGCCTCACCCTCTTCGGCCCTTCCGTCGCCGCGAGCTCCGCGTTCGGCGCGTTCCAGGGCGCCATCGCCACGTACCAGCGCAGCTGGCGCCCGCGCCCCGCGCTCGCCCTCGCCTCCGGGCTCTCCCTCGCGCTCTCCACCTTCCTCGGCTACCTCGTCGGCACCCACTCCCCGTTCTTCCTGGTGCTGCTCGCGCTGTGGACGTTCCTGGCCGGCCTCGCCTGGGCCGTGGGGCCGACCGTCGGGGTGATCGCCTCGTCCAACGTGGCGATCATGCTGGTCACCGTCACGCTGCCCAGCTCGCTCGCCGAAGCCGCCGGGCACGCCGCGATGATCGCGTTCGGCGGGGTCGTCCAGGCCGCCCTCGTCGTCCTGTTCCCCATCCGCCGCTGGGGCGCACAGCGCGACGCACTCGCCGACGCGCTTGCCGCGGAGGCCGACTACGCGCGCAGGCTGCGGCACGACCCGGTCGCCCCATTCGACCCGCAGCCCCTCATGACCGCCCGCCTCGCCGCCGCCGTCACCCCGCGCGAGGCCCGTCGGCGTCCCTCCGAACTCCACGGCTCCCGCGGCGTCGCCGAGCGCATCCGCCCGGTGCTCGCCTCGCTCGCCGACCCGGCGCTCGGCGTGCCCGAGGAGGGCGAGGAGCGCGACCGCGTACGGGAGTTGCTCGCCGCGGCGGCCACCGTGCTCGACGTCGCGGCCCGCGCGGTGCGGCACGGCGAGGCCGCCGTCATCCCGCCCGCCGCCGAGGCCGCGCTCGCCACCCCCGACACCGGGGCCATCCTCACCGGACCCGCCCGCCGCGCCGCGGCCCGGCTCATCGCGCTCCTCGCCGACGTCGTGGAGACCGCCCAGGGCAGCGGCACGGGCGCGGGAGCGGAGCCCCTGCTCCGGCCCACCCTGCCGCGCCTGGTCCCGCTCGCCCTGCGCACCATGCGCGCCGAAGTCACCAACCGGCACTCGCCCGTGTTCCGGCACGCGGTGCGGGTCTGCGCGGTGGCCACGGCCGGCTATCTGCTCGGCCACGTCCTGCCGTTCGGCCACGGCTACTGGGCCCCGATGGCCTCGGTGATGGTGATGCGGCCGGACTTCTCGCTCACCTACGCCCGTGCGGTCGCCCGCTTCGGCGGCACCCTCGTCGGCGTCGCCCTCGCCACCGGCATCGTGCAGCTCACCCACCCGGACACCGGCCTCTCCGCCGCCATCGCGGTGACCTGCGCGTTCCTGGCGTATCTGCTGATGCGTACGGGCTACGCGGTGCTGAGCGGCTGCGTCTCCGCGTACGTCGTGTTCCTGCTCGGCATGGGCGGCCTCCAGTGGACCCAGACCGTGCCCGACCGGGTCTTCCTGACCCTGATCGGCGGGGCGCTCGCGATGATCTCGTACGCCGTCTATCCGGCGTGGGAGACGCCCCGCCTGCGCACCCGCCTCGCCGACTGGCTCGCCGCGAGCGGACGGTACGCCTCCGCGGTCGTCGCCCACTACGCCGACCCCGGCCGCGGCTCCGGCCCGGTCCGTGAGGCGCTGCTCGACACCCGCGCGGCCCGCATCGCCTGGCAGGAGGCGCTCGACAAGGCCACCCACGAGCCGGTACGCCACCGGGGCCTCTCGCGCTCGTCGGCCGAGGAAGCCGCCCACGCGCTCAGCCAGTTGGGGCGTACGGCCATGCTGATGGAGGCGCATCTGCCGGAGGGCGATGCGACGCCGGTGCCGGCCGCCGCGAAACTCGCCGAGGCGCTGCGCGAAGCCACCGAGCGGGGGGCGAAAGCCGTACGTGAGCGCCGGGTTCCGCACTGGGAAGAAGTCGAGCAGGCCCTGGCTGCGTGGGACGGCGAGGGTGTGCCCGACCGTGTTGTCCGCAGCGGCGCCGGCCTGGTGCTGCACTGCCTCGACGACCTGACCGACGCACTGACCGTGCCGGACGACGCCCCCCAGGCGTGACGTCGTCGCCCCACAAGCGTGACATCGGCGCCTCACAGGCGTGACTCGTGAACCAGAACGCCCTGGACTGCGTCTCTTGCTGGTGCAGACCAGGGATGGGACGCGGGCGGCCCCGGCGAGACCCTGTAACCGCCTGGGCACCCCGCGTGCACGTGCATCTTCCCATGCAGGCGCACATGAACAAAGCTATGATCCGGGTCAGTTGACCATTCACAGGTGTACGTCTGCACATTCCCGGGAGCGACCTTGCACCACGCGTACAACGGCATGGCGGCAGCGGAGCTTCAGGGTGCCGCGTGGCAGAAGAGCCGGCACAGCAATTCGCAGGGGTCCTGCGTCGAATTCGCCAAACTGCCGGGAGGCGGAGTGGCGGTACGCAATTCACGCCACCCCGACGGGCCCGCCCTGGTCTACACCAGAGCGGAGATCGAGGCGATGCTCCTCGGTATCAAGGACGGGGAGTTCGATCACCTGATAGCGGACTGAGCGGCAGCGGGCCGACTGGCGGCGGACTGACTGACTGCCATCGGGCCGACTGGCAGTTGGCCCGACCGGCGGTGGGCTGACCTGCCTCGAATCCGTCGGCGGGCTGAGCCTGGCCCGGTCAGTCGGCGGGCTGGAGGCGGAACAGTGCCCAGACGACCTTGCCGCCGACCGCCCCCGTCAGCGGGTGCCAGCCCCAGCTGTCGGCGAACGACTCGACCAGGAACAGGCCGCGGCCGGACTCCGCGCCGAAGTCGTCCCGCTCGCGCTCGACCGGGCTGTCGTCGCTGGGGTCGCGCACCGCGCACACCAGCCGGCTGGTCCAGCGCATGAGATGCAGGCGTACCGGCACCTCGGTCTCGCGCGGGGTGTCCGCGGGCAGCGCGTGGCGCAGGGCGTTGGTGACCAGTTCGGAGACGACGAGCGCGACGTCGTCGAAACACTCGGCGAGGTCCCACTGCGTCAGCGTGGATCTCGTGAACTTCCGTGCCCCGCCCACGGCTTCGAAGCGGGCGGGCAGCGCGCAGGACGCGGAACCCGCCACGGTCGAGGGGTCGAAGGGGGGAAGCGCCTGCCGCAACGGCTGACAAGGCTCCAGCATGGTCGATCCATTCGTCCCCATGCGAGGCACTCCCGGGTTCGCGGCCGTGGCGGTACAGGACGCAAGCGACTAGACGCAGTTGAGCACGCAGGTGCGCGAGGGCCATGGTTCCGAATGCTTGGGCCCGATGCAAGGGCAGATGCACGTGCACGCGACCGACCTGTCCCTGCCCGTGCCGTTTCTTGCTCATTTCTTCCTCAGAAGTTCCTCAGGCCGATTTCGCTCCTTGACCATTTCCGTAATCGCGCGGGTACGGGGTGAAGCGTTTTGATGGCAGACTGCACCGCACCATTGGATGGGGAGGGCGGCGAAGTGACCGCAGGGGAGGCATGGGGATCCCCCCGGCCGAGCGCAGTCGAGGCCGGCGGAGGCTCCGTGGTCCGGCGCATTCTGCTGGGCTCTCAACTCAGGCGCCTGCGTGAGTCGCGCGGCATCACGCGGGAAGCCGCCGGGTACTCGATCCGGGCGTCCGAGTCCAAGATCAGTCGTATGGAGTTGGGGCGCGTGAGCTTCAAGGCCAGGGATGTCGAGGACCTGCTCACGCTCTACGGCGTCGGCGACGAATCCGAGCGCATGTCCCTGCTCGGCCTCGCCAAGGAGGCCAACATCGCGGGCTGGTGGCACAGCTTCGGCGATGTGCTGCCCGGCTGGTTCCAGACATATATCGGTCTGGAGGGCGCCGCCTCGGTCATCCGTATCTATGAAGTCCAGTTCGTGCACGGCCTGTTGCAGACCGAGGCCTACGCCCACGCCGTGGTCTCGCGTGGCATGCAGGGAGCGCCCGCCGCCGAGATCGACAAGCGGGTCGCGCTGCGTCTGGAGCGGCAGAAGGCCCTGGTGTCCGAGCGGGCCCCCCAGTTCCACGCGGTACTCGACGAGGCCGCGCTGCGCCGCCCGTACGGCGAACGCGACGTCATGCGGGGCCAGTTGAAACATCTCATCGAGATGTCGGAGCAGCCCAACATCCACCTCCAGGTGATGCCGTTCAGCTTCGGCGGGCACGCGGGCGAGAGCGGCGCCTTCACGATGCTGCGGTTCCCCGAGTCGGACCTGTCGGACATCGTCTATCTCGAACAGCTCACCTCCGCACTGTATTTGGACAAGGCGGAAGAGGTCGCGCAGTACGAACGCGCGATGTCGCGGCTGCAACAGGACAGCCCCGGCCCGGAGGAAAGCCGCGATCTTCTGCGCGGACTCCTTCAACTCGGCTGACTCATCAGTAGGATGACGTCACATCAGGCCAGTTACGCGGTTGACCGCGCGGAGCCGGCGGACACAGCAGTAGGGGATGGCATGTCCTTCTTCACCGACCTCGCGTACCAGTTCATAGACGGCCAGTGGCGCACCGGCAGCGGGTCGTGGGACATCATCGACTTCGATCCGTACAACGGCGAGAAACTCGCCGCCATCACCGTCGCCACCGTCGACGAGGTCGACGAGGCCTACCGCGCCGCCCAGCGCGCGCAGCGCGAATGGGCCGAGACCAACCCGTACACCCGCCGGCTCGTCTTCGAGCGCGCCCTGCGGATCACCGAGGAGCGCGAGGCCGAGATCATCGACGCGATGATCAGCGAGCTGGGCGGCACCCGGCTCAAGGCGGTGTACGAGGTCCATCTCGCCAAGGAGTTCCTGCGCGAGGCGATCCAGCTGGCGCTGCGCCCCGAGGGCCGCATCCTGCCGTCGCCGGTCGACGGCAAGGAGAACCGCGTCTACCGCCTCCCGGTCGGTGTGATCGGCGTGATCAGCCCGTTCAACTTCCCCTTCCTGGTGACCATCAAGTCCATAGCCCCGGCACTGGCGTTGGGGAACGCCGTCGTCATCAAGCCGAACCAGAACGCGCCGGTCGTCGGCGGCGGGCTGATAGCCAAGATCTTCCAGGACGCGGGGCTCCCCGCCGGCCTACTGAACGTCCTGGTCACCGACATCGCCGAGATCGGCGACGCGCTGATAGAGCACCCCGTACCGAAGGTGATCTCCTTCGCGGGCTCCGACCGCACCGGCCGCCATGTCGCCTCGGTCGCCGGCAGCCACTTCAAACGCGTCATCCTGGAGCTGAGCGGCAACAGCGCGCTGGTCGTCCTCGACGACGCCGACCTCGACTACGCGGTGGACGCGGCGGTTTTCAGCCGCTTCGTCTACCAGGGCCAGGTCTGCATGGCCGCCAACCGGATCCTGGTCGACCGGTCGGTGGAGGAGGAGTTCACGGCCAAGTTCCTCGCGAAGGTCGCCTCACTCAGGACCGGCGACCCGGCGGATCCGGCCACCGACATCGGCCCCGTCATCAACACCTTCCAGGCGGACGCGCTCACGTCACTGGTCGACCAGGCACTGGCCGAGGGCGGCACCGCGCTGGTCCGGGGCAGCACCCACGGCAACCTGGTGGAGCCCACCGTCCTCGCGGGCCTGCCCGCCGACTCCTCGGTCCTGCGCCAGGAGATCTTCGGTCCGGTCGCCCTGCTCATCCCCTTCCATGGGGAGGAGGAGGCCGTACGCATGGCGAACGACAGCCCGTACGGCCTGAGCGGCGCCGTGCACACGGCCAATGTGGAGCGCGGCGTGCGGTTCGCCAAGCGGATCGAGACCGGGATGATGCACGTCAACGACTCGACGATCCAGGACGAGCCGCTGGTCGCCTTCGGCGGCGAGAAGTACTCGGGTCTCGGGCGGCTGAACGGCGACTCGACGGTCGAGGCGTTCACGACCCAGAAGTGGATCTCGGTGCAGCACGAGCGGAGCCCGTTCCCGTTCTGATCCGGCCCGAGGGCGCCGGGAGCGCCGGCAGTCTCGATAGAGGACAGGGTCTGACCTCTATGCGGCCTACCGTGGTTCTCGTCGGCGGGGCGGGGCGGGGCGGGGCGGGGCGGGGCGCGGGATGCGCCGCCGGAGTCGCTGACGCAGGCCAACGAGACCCGGATGAAGGCGGTTTGACGATGGTTACGCACGTTCCCTCCGAAGCACATGGCGACGAGCGCGGGGCGCTCCTGCATTTCGTGGAGGCCCAGCGCGGCGCCCTGCGCCGCTCGGTCATCGGCCTCACCGACGAGCAGGCCGCGACCCGCCCGAGCGCCAGCGAGCTGTCCCTGTCCGGGCTGCTCAAGCACAACGCCGAGTGCGAGCTGAACTGGCTGCGGATGGCGCAGCAGCGGCCGAACGAAAAGCAGCGCGACCAGTCCAACTGGCACGAGAGCTTCCAGTTGACCGGCGACGAGACCGTCGAGGGAATCCTGGCCTTCTGGGACGAAGTGGCGCTCGAAACCGAGGAGTTCGTCCGCAAGGTGCCCTCGCTCGACGACACCTTCCCGCTGCCGCCGGCCCCGTGGTTCCCCAAGGACGGCCGGGTCTCGATGCGCTGGCTGATGATGCACCTGGTCGAGGAGTTCGCCCGGCACGCCGGGCACGCCGACATCATCCGTGAGTCGCTCGACGGAAAGACGGCGTTCGAGCTGGTGGCTGCCGCGAACAGCTGAGGTCATAGGCTGGCGGCCATGTCAACCATCCGCCTCCTCGTGCTCGGCGCGGTGCGTCAGCACGGCCGGGCCCACGGCTACCAGGTGCGGAGCGACCTGGAGTACTGGGGCGCCCACGAGTGGTCCAACGCCAAGCCGGGGTCGATCTACCACGCGCTGAAGCAGCTGGCGAAGCAGGGCGCGCTCCTCGCGCACGAGGTGGCGCCCAGCACGGCCGGCGGGCCGCCGCGCACGGAGTACGAACTCACCGGGGCCGGCGAGGAGGAGTACTTCCGGCTGCTGCGCGAGGCGCTGTCCTCGTACAACCAGAAGCCGGACGTGATGTCGGCGGCGATCGGCTTCATGGTGGACCTGCCCCGCACGGAGGTCCTCGCCCTGCTCCGGGCCCGCCTGGAGAAGCTGGCGGCGTGGCGCGGGTCGGCGACGGAGTACTACCTGGGGGGCAAGGGGGCGGAGGAGTTCGGGCACATCGGGGAGATCATGAACATGTGGGTGCACGCTTCCGATGCGGGGGCGGAGTGGACGCGGGGGCTTGTTTCCCGGATCGAGGGGGGCGCGTACGTCTTCGCGGGCGAGGCGGCTTGACCCTCCGGGACGCGGCCCGTCCTCCCCGCCGGGATTTCGCGCAGTTCCCCGCGTCCCTTGACTACTCGATGCCGGCCCGCATGGACATCCTCAGCCCGTCCGGCGATTGGGGACGAGCGCCGTTCAGGCGCGAACGGGGTCTGGGGCGGAGCCCCAGGGAGCTGCACTCTCAAGTAGCCTCACGGGCGGGTGGGTGGGCAAGCGCCGTCGGGGTCTGGGGCGGAGCCCCAGGGGGCTGCTCTCTCAAGTAGCCGCACGGGCGGGTGGGTGGGCAAGCGCCGTCGGG
>NZ_JBEZKW010000106.1:0-16954 GCF_040651795.1 Streptomyces sp. NPDC048361 | reverse complement strand
GGCTGTGGCAGGATGCCGCGATGATCACCTCACCCATACCGCCCGTCGTTCCCGCAGGCCACATGGCCAAGATGGAACAGCCTGTGCTCGCTCTCTCCAGTGGTCTGGAGCTGCGTCCCTGGCGTGTCAGCGACGCCGACGCTTTGGTAGCCGCCGCTCAGGAACCGGCCATTCGCCAGTGGAGCCGACTCTTCGTGACGTCGCAGGCGGAAGCACGCGAGCGAATCGAGCGCATGCACGAGCGTTGGCAGAACGAGCAGAGCGCGATATGGGCCATCGCCCAGCCCGATGGTGGTCAGGCCGTGGGCTTGATCGGCTGGGGTGACATCGATCTCCAGGGCGGCAGCGCCGAAATCCTGTACTGGCTCCTACCTGCAGGACGTGGCCGCGGCGCCATGGTCGAGGCCACGAAGCGCGTCAGCCGGTGGGCGTTCGACGACCTTGGTCTGCCGGCTCCGGCTGTGCCACGCGGTGGCCAACTCGGCATCGTGCCGAGTAGCGGAGAAGGCCGGCTTCTCAGTCGAAGGCACGATGCGCAGCGCCCTGCTGCACGAAGACGGATGGCACGACGAGCATCTGCACGCCCTGGTCCACGGCGACATCTGATCTGGTGACGGGCGGTCAGGCCACTCGGTTGAGAGGGCGGCCGCCCCAGCGGAGGCCCTTCTCGCTGCGGACGCGGGCGCGTTCGCGGCGCTGAGCGGCCAGGACGTCGGGATGCCGTGCGTTCTGGTTGCGCCAGCGCAGGTAGCGATGCAACTCCCGTGTCTGGACGATGTGGTTGGGGTGATTCGAGTTGGCCAAGGTGAACTGCCGAAGCGGACCGAAGTGCGCCTCGATCGGGTTGGCCCACGACGCGTTCGTCGGTGTGAAGCACAGCTCGACCTTGTTCCTCGCCGCCCACCGTCTGATGCGCCGGTTCTTGTGGGCGGACAGGTTGTCCAGGATCACGTAGACGGGGGCGCCGTCCGGGCGGGCCGCGCGAATGCTCTTGAGCGCGGCCCAGGTCGGGCTGATGCCTTTGCGGCGCCGGTTGATGCCCCAGAGGGTGTCGTCGCCGACCGAGTAGCAGCCATGGAAGTAGCGGGTGCCGTGGGTGCGGTGGTAGGTCGCCGGGAGCCGGTCCGGCCTTCCCCTGTTCGGCCCAGCAGGCCCCGGCCGTCGGGCGGATGCCCAGCGGCCCGAACTCGTCGAAGGCGAAGGTCCGGTCCGGGCGCTCGTGGAGCGCGTATTCGATCCGGTCCAGCTTGTCGTCGAAGTTCGGGTCGGTGGACTCCTTCCACGTATTGGTCCGTGGAAGGTGATCCCGCAGCGCAGCAGCAAGCAGCACAGGACCTCGCGGCCGATCCGTATCGGATGGGCGAGGTTGCGCCGCAGGTGCTCGGCGAGCTTGCGGATCGGCCAGCGGCTGAAGGGCTTGCCGAGCTTGGCCGGGCGGGGGGCCGTCTGGATGACGAAGTCCTCGTCGTCACGGTTGAGCAGGCGGGGACGACCTCCCGCCTACTGTGTGACATCCCGCGAGTTCTCCTGGGCCCCGCTGATCGGTTGAGGCCGTGGCCAGGGGCTTCTTCCTCCTTCGAGTGTTCCGCCAGCCTGTGACGTAACGTCGGGATTCCTGAAGCGTTCTCAGCTCGTGCGACCGATCTGCGGTCCGGTCGAAGGCGAGGAGGCGCGGGTTGGCAGCGCTGGCGGTGGTGCGGGATCTGCGTGAGTATCGGGATCCGGTCTCGGCGGAGGAACTGGAGCACTTCGAGACCGACGTGCTGGCCGGCTTCGTGCTGGCCCGGGCGTCGGCCGGGTTGGCGGATGGCACGATCCGTGGCGACGTCGGCCACCTGGAACAGATCCGCACGTGGTTCGGTCGGCCGCTGTGGGACATGGAGCCGGCCGACGCGGACGCGTACTTCGGGCGGGTTCTGCGGGGTTCGCCCAGCGGCACCCGTCTGGCCCGCTCACAGGCGCTGAGCACGTACTTCCTGTTCCTGGAGTTGCGACACAAGGTCGAGATCCACCGCATGACCGGCCGCGTGGTCGAGTGTCCGCTTGACGAGATGAACCGCCCGCGCGGGTCCAAGGACGCCCAGCTGCGGATCCCGCCGACTGCCCCTGAGGTCGACCTGCTGTTCGCCGGCTGGGGCGGCGAACTGGCGACCTGCCGCAAGTTCGCCCCGACCGCGAGGAACTACACCGCCGCGAAGCTGATGTCCCAGGTCGGGCTACGGGTGAGCGAGGCGTGCGGGCTCGACCTCGCCGACATCAAGTGGGAGCTGGGCCGGTTCGGCAAGCTGCATGTCCGGCTCGGCAAGGGTGCCCGCGGCTCCGGCCCGCGCGAGCGGATGGTGCCGCTGATCAACGGCGCGGACCGGACCCTGCGGTGGTTCATCGAGGACGTCTGGGGCCAGTTCGACGCCGACCACACCCGCCCCGGCGCCCCGTTGTTCCCGTCCGAGCGCAGATGCGCCGACGGTTCCTCACGTCGGGTCGGCGACGACGCCCTGCGCAACGGCTTGGCCGCCGCTGTCGGGTCTCATCTCCCCAGCTGGGAAGAGAAGTTGACTCCGCACGTCCTGCGGCACTTCTGCGCGTCCGAGTTGTACCTGAGTGGCCTGGACCTAGTCGCAATCCAGGAGGTTTTGGGACATTCCTGGATCGCCACGACGATGCGGTACGTCCACGTCCAGCAGACCCGGGTCGAGGACGCCTGGATCGCCGGGCAGCAGCGGGCCGCGAAGCGGCTGGAAGGACTGATGGGATGAAGTGGAACCTGCGGCTGACCGCCGCCAACAAGGGCATCTGGAAGGCATCCGAACTGCAGCGGATGCTGGCCGAGCACGGCCTGGTCATCTCGGCCGGAAAGATGTCCGGGCTCTGGTCCGGCCAGCCGGTCTCGCTCAAGCTGGAGGACCTGGACGTCATCTGCGTCGTGCTGGACTGCGAGGTCGGCGAGCTGCTGATCCCCGAGCCGCAGAAGGTCGCCCGTCCTGGCGAGGACAGCACCGTCCGGGCCGCTGTCGGTTCCCCGGCCCCAGTGCCTGCGGTGGTGCCCCGTCGTCGAGACGGGCGTTCCCTGCCACCGATGTGAGGAGAGCTCGGTGCAGCCGAAGTCCTGCCCCGAGTGCCTGTCCTGGGGTCTGCTGTTTGATCGGCGATGCGGCGCCTGCTCGAACTTCGCCAGTGGGCGCGAGGTCGGCATGTGCGGGAGTTGCTCGGGCCGGCTACCCCTGCGGAATGGGCACTGCCGACTGTGCTGGGTCCAGGCACGTATCGACGCCGCCGCACCGGACGTGAGACCGGAGTCCGTCCTCCTGGACCTGCAGCATCAGCAGCTCTTCTTCTCACGTATGACCGCGTTGTGGGATAGGCGCGCCAAGCCGTCCAAGGCCACCGACGGTCGCCGGGGCCGGCCTCTCCGGCCGGCCCCGGCACCAGCTCCACTTCCCCGCACCACCTGGTGTCAGCCCGCGCTGTTCCAGATCCGGCGCGACTTCACCCGGTGGGTGCCCGAACAGCACGACGCACGACAGCACAACCCCTGGCTGGCCTGGGCCCGGCATACCGCTCACCGGATCGGTGAGTCCCGCGGATGGCCCCGTCGCACCCGCGTCCGTGCCGACCGAGCCCTGATCATCATGCTGACCGGCCATGCCGAAGGCGACCTGATCCGGCACTCCGAACTCTCTCCGGCATTGCGGCCCCGGGGATTGAGCACCGAGCACACTGCCGAGATCCTCGACCACATCGGTGTCCTCCTCGACGACCGGCCGTCGCCTTTCGAGCAGTGGCTGGAACCCAAGCTCGCGGGCCTTGCTCCCGGGATCCGTCGCGACGTTGAGCACTGGACCCGGCTCCTGCACGACGGAGGCCCTCGCTCCAAGGCCCGTGACACAACCACCGTCTCCGGCTACCTCAACCGGATCCGCCCCGTGCTGCTGGAATGGTCCACCCGCTACGACCACCTCCGCGAGGTGACTCGCGACGACATCGTGACCCACTTGTCCACCGTCCACGGCTCCCAGCGTCAGCACACCCTGATCGCCCTGCGATCTCTGTTCGGCGGGGCGAAGAGAACCGGCACCATCTTCAAGAACCCGACCATCCGCATCCGCGTCGGCCAACGACAGGAAGGCGTCCTCCAGCCACTACAGCCCGAGCACATCACGAACGCCGTCGCCGCAGTCACGAGCCCGGCGGACCGGCTGATCCTCGCGCTGGCCGCCATCCACGCGGCACGACCGGGCGCGATCCGCCGCCTGCAACTCGATGACCTCGACATCGGCAACCGCCGCCTGACCATCGACGGCCGCGTCCGGCCACTGGACGACCTCACCCTGCGGGCAGCGCTCGACTGGCTGCAGCACCGGCGACACCGCTGGCCCGACACCGCCAATCCCCACCTGCTGATCAACAAACGAACGGCGCTGGAAACCGGCCCGGTCAGCAAGAACTCCGTCGCCACCACCGCACTGCACAGCCAGACCGCCACAATCGAGCGCCTCCGCATCGACCGACAACTCGAGGAAGCCCTCGTCCACGGCCCCGATCCGCTCCACCTTGCCGAGGTCTTCGGCCTCGACGAGAAGACCGCAATCCGCTACGCGGACTCCGCCCGCGCTCTCCTGGAAACCAGTGCCGAGTCGTTGAGCACTGTGACAGCATCGGTGGATGATCAACGCTGAGGACCTGGTCGGCAGGCTCCTGCTGAAGGTGACCACGTCCTGGCACCGCTACCAGGACACCAAGCCCTCCCTCCTGCACATGTGGCTGCACATGGACGGCCTCGGCCCCATCCGGTTTCACACGCCCGGCGACGGGTTGTTCCTGGAGATCGACCAGCCTCACGGCCCCTACGACATGGACGAATACGGCCGCACCACGGTCGAGGACGACCTGCCCGACTTCGCCATGACCCGGTTCATCGGCCAGCAGATCCTCTCGGTCGGAGAGATCCGCTACCAGCACGGCAACTACGACTTCGCCGTCGGCATCACCGTCCAGTTCCCCGGTGGCACCATCCGCATCCTCAACCTCGCGGACGAGATCGTCCTGGCCCACGACCTGCACCTGGGTCCAGTCGAGCAGCATCTCCACGAGACGGCGACGCCCACGAGCCAGGACACCTCTCCGTGAGTCGGTGCGGAACTCGGGGGTCGACCACCGCAGAGCACAGCATCCGACCCGCAGGTTCCCGCTGAAGAGCCTTCAGTTTTCCTGAACTCGCGGGGCTCTGAGGGTCCAGGCAGGCCAGCCCGATCTCGTTGAAGCGGTGGATCACGTCGCGGACGGTGTCCTCGTCCGCCTGGACGAGCCGCGCGATCACCGGGACGCTGTCTCGCCCGCCGACGCCAGCAGCATCATCGCTCTGCGGAACCGCACCGTGCTCGTACTGCCCCGACGCACGATCCGCTGCAGCCTCTGCCCCTCCTGCTCAGTCAACGTACGGACCCTGACCAGCTCCGCCATCCCGCCTCCCCGCACCGATCGGACATATCGTCACATCCAACCGGCCCGCGGACCATGAGCACCCATACGGCAGACCTACGCGGTCAAAGCACTAGCTCATCCGGTACTGCCGGGGGCCGTGGCGAGAGCCAACTCGGCGATGCCGTTGCCTTGGGGACAGTGCTATGACACGGGCGGCCGGACGGAGAATCTGCGCGCCACCGTGCAACTGGGCTGTGCGCGGGAGGGCTCCAGTTCCGCTCTTGGCTCCGGGCCTTCGTCCATCAACACTCGCAGCCTGACCCTAATGGTGAATTCGCTCTGTGGAGACGTCGCTTCCCATGTCCGCCGACACCCAATCACTCAGCTTCACGGCGGGCCATGGTCCCGTTCCTGGGCCCGACCAGGGCGGGTACATGCTCACCGCCTGATCTTCAAGGTCACGTTCTGGAGCGTGCCGTAACCCCTTCCCAGCCGCCGACACGCTGGCCAGTCCCGACGTCTACTCCCTGCTGACCACACAGAAGGGATGGCCTGCCGGATCGGTGAGGACTCGGTACTTGATCGCGTCCGGTTGTCCATCCGGCTTGCCCGCACCCAACTTCAGCAGCATGGGCCTCAGCCTGGTCCAGGGTTTCGTCGACCTTGAAGCAGAGGTGAAGCTGCTGAGGAACGTCCTGGCCGGGCCAACTCGGCGCGCGGTAGCCGTCGACCCGCTGAAAACCGACGAGGAGCCCGCCCTCGCCATTGAGGCCAGCGAACTCGGCATCAGACTTCGGGTGGAGCTCAAGGCCGGTTGCCTGCTGATAGAACGCCGCCAAGCTGAGCGGATCAGGACAGTCAAGTGTTATCGCGCTCAACTTCATCTGCACGGGCACAGCACCTCCGGACGGATCACTGAAATCTGCGACACACCCTACGATCAGCGACGCCTCATCCGTCCAGAATCTTCCCTGCAGAAGAGCCGCACCCAAGTCAATCTGCACCGTCCCCGGGGCAACCGGGTCGGTCTGATCATCGAAACCGCCGATGCGGAAGCACTAGAGCACGTATGGAATGTGACGAACGCGGTCCGCGCGGTGCACGGCATCGACATCGTCGACTGCGTCGTCACCGAACGGCCCATCGGCACCCGCTGCGTGCGCAACGAGTCCGGGGCATACGTGGGGCGGATCGACGCCCCCGGTGTGCTGCTCGATGCCGCGCGGACATTGATCGCCCGCGGCGCCAACGCCATCGCTGTCACCACGAACGTGCAGGACCTCACCAGCCAGCACTACTCCGAGCACTTCAGCGGGAGTCATGCCAATCCTGTCGGCGGCGCCGAGGCCATCGTCTCCCACTTGATCGTCCGGACCCTGGCAGTCCCGGCGGCCCACGCCCCGATGATCAACTTCAAGGACCTCGCACTGCCGAACGCCGTGGTCGACGCGCGCTCCGCAGGAGAGCTGGTGTCCATCAGCGGACTCGCGGGCGTACTCATCGGGCTGAGCGCCGCCCCGCAGATCTCAACCGAGCAACACGGTGTCAGGCTGACTGACGAGGTGAGCTTCGACGACGTAGTAGCGGTGATCGCCCCAGCCGGCGCGTTGGGCGGTGTGCCCGTACTCGAAGCGCTACGCCAACACGTCCCGGTCATCGCCGTACGAGGAAACACCAGCATCCTCAACGTCACTGCCAATGCGCTCGGCCTGCAGGGCGTCACCGAAGTCGCCAACTATGCCGAAGCGGCAGGTCTGGTCCTCGCTCTGCGCTGCGGCATCAGTCCGGAAACCATCACACGCCCGCTGCGCTCACTGGGCCAAGCTGCCCATGATCCCTCCACCAGCCGCGCCTGATGCATGCCCGCTGATCGGGCGCAACTCCTACGGCGGCTGAGTCCCGTACGCGAGTCACGCATGGACGCGAGTAGTCACGCATACCTCCACCTGAGGGCTGGAACAGCAAACGTCCTGTGTTGATCGAGGAAGTTGGCTCTATCCAC
This sequence comes from Streptomyces sp. NPDC048361, assembly GCF_040651795.1. Classification (NCBI taxonomy): domain Bacteria; kingdom Bacillati; phylum Actinomycetota; class Actinomycetes; order Kitasatosporales; family Streptomycetaceae; genus Streptomyces; species Streptomyces sp. NPDC048361. The sequence goes on along the minus strand of NZ_JBEZKW010000106.1, from coordinate 9,531 downwards.
GAGAACGGGCAGCACTTCTACATCGGCGGTTCGGGAGGCGTTAGACGGTCGCGGCCGTGCCGCAATGTTCGCGAGTTCCGAAGGCGGTAGGCGGCTCCGCCAAAGGGGTGCACTCACTCGCCTCGGGCTCTTTGACCCCACGGAAGGGGCCTCCCGCGGAAGGAGCCAACACACACCGCCGACCTCCCGGCCGTACCCCGGGGCATGCAACCGGGCCCATTCTGTTTGTCCCACGCTGCTTGAGCTGTCACGGGGTCGGCGGGATGGCTATGGACGCGAGTTCTGGGAAAACCGACACCCGGCGGTGGGCAGCGGTCGGGCGCCCCCGGGCGCTTGAACGCATACTCGCCGTCCGTCAGATCGGCAGGCCGACGCTCTCTACAGGTCAGTTTTCGCGTTGCCGCTCACGTGTTCGGAACGATAAAGGCTCCGTTGTGCTCGCCGCCCTGACACCTCGCTACCCCAAGGTTCCCCATCGGGCTGTCCATCACCGGCCGACCTCCTCCCTCAACGCACGTAATCCCGAAGACGGGACCATCGCTGGGCGCGGCCTGGGCGACACCGGCAAGTCCGAATGCTGATCCCATCGCCATCACCAGTGCTGCTGCAACCTGCGCAGATCGACGCATGAACGCCTCCTCCCAATCGGGACGGCCCGGACGGCCGCCACAGCAGGAAGGTTGCCACTGGCAGGGGATGTGCGCTGGAGCCCCTCCGCGCATGTCATGTAGACCACCCGATCGGTGCAGGTCTCCGCAGCGCCCCTTACCTGGCTCTACCGGTAGTTCGTTAAATCCGGTGGTAGAAGTCAATGCCGTGTCCGGTGGTGACCGCGTCGATCAGGGCCCGGAGCTCGGAGAGCGGGTCCTTGTCCTGCCTCCGGCGGTGACCAGGAGCTGGGCCGCGGTGTCGGGGCCGACACCGAACCAGAAGGGAGGGGCCACGCCACTGGCAACATGCGGCTCCACCATGACCAGACCTGGTCTCGAGCTCACTCGGTGGCGGGACGGTCGTCCGCCTGGCGGCGAGGGGACGGTTATGAGGTCCGCGCGTCCGGGACGGCTGCGGCTGGGATCTTTGCGCTCTGGTCATGTCGAAGCAGAAGCGGGGCAAGAAGCAACGGACGCCGCAGAAGCGGATTGCACGTCCCTCGGTACCACGGTCACGCGCACCGGCTGCGGCGATCCCGGCCGGTTCGTTGCCGCTGCGCGGGAACCTGGACGCGATGGCGCGAATGCTGGAGCACGCGACGCCGGACCAGCTGGTGGAACTGGTGCTGCCCTACCTATGGGCGGCCCTCGCCGACGGGCCGCGTCCCGACGAACGTGTGCGTGGACGCTTGCATGGCGCTGCGGCACGCCTACGGCCAGCTGGGAGTGCGCGCAGAGCTGCAACCGGTCGACCTGGCGGCCCAGGACAAGGACGGATGCGGGACTCGCTACGGCTCGCTCACCCCGTCCTGGACCGGAACCTCCTGGAACGGACACAGCGTACTCGTGTTACCCGACTCCGAACGGCTCGTGGACGCCGCCGTGGAGCAGTTCGAGGAAGTCCGCGAGATCGGCATGGGGCCGATGGTCGGCAAGGTGGCTCTCTCGACCCACGACAACGGCTCGCTGATGGTGCCGGGCACACAGGTGGTGCTCCAGCGCGGGGAGCCGACCCTGACCTACACGGTCGCCGGCCCGGGGGCGCTCACCTCGATCGTGGAACCTCCGGAGCGGTGGCCCACGCCGACGACTACCGGCGTACCGGAGTGAACGTCGCCTCCTTCGTCCTGGTCGGGGCGTTGGGCCAGTCGGTGGCGATTGTGTTCTGTGCTGCCGTCAGCTGCATCTTGCCCTGAACCGGGCGCCTCAATCGAGCTGCGCTGCCGCCTCGGGGTCTTCGCTTCACGTCTCTGCATCCATTGCCGTGTGGAAACTTTTCGGTCGAGTAGTCGCTCCCCAGAGCCCCCGTTCTTCGATCATCTCGCCCCTTTCACATCCATTTATTCTTATCTATCCATGGAAGGGGAGGGGCTGATTCCTACACGCATAGCCAGCAGCTTCGCGGGCAGGCCCCGCATTCTTGTGCGATTCCTGTGAAAGCTTGTGTGCGCCCGGCAGCCACTGGGGCTGCTGGGGTCTGCCTTCCTGTGGGGGAAGCTCCGTGCACACACGTGCCTTCAGCACGCCATTTCGGCGTGTCCGCAAGAGATCAACCACGGCTATCACGCTCGCGGCGTTCACTTCGGCGGCTCTGGCCGCCTGCGTACTGCCCGGCGCGAGCGCAGCTTCCGCCGAAGACAAGGCCGCGTCAGCCTGGGGCTAGGGCAGCCCCGCCTTCACGATGCCGGCGGTCAAGGTCGGCGGGAACCGCCCGATCAAGTCCGAGCCCTCGCATCCCCCGACGGACGCGGCATACCTGCCGTGGCTGCGTGAACAGCGCGACCACGCCAAACGCCCGAGTGCTGCGGCCAACTCCAAGTCCTCGACCACGCAAAGCGCCGCGGCGCAAGCCTCGGTGCTGAACCTCGTGCCCGAGGGGCAGGGCAACGTGCCCTGGCACCGATACACCAGCTTTGCCATCACCGACGCTCTGACGGCGAAGATCGACTACTCGATCGGCAACCTGATGCTGACGGCGACGGACTTCGACATCGCCGGGGTCGGCCAGAACCTGCGCCTGGCGCGGACATACAACTCGCTGGACGCGCCTTGGGGCAGGGTCTCTCAGCGCTGGTGGCAGGAGTACGAGCGCTACTTGTCCATCTCCTCCACCGAAGTCGTCTTCTACGACGCCTCCGGCGCCACCGTGCGCTTCACGAAGAACAGCGACGGCTCCTTCACCACCCCGAAGGGGTACTCGCAAGACCTGAAGAGGAACACGGACGGCACCTACACCCTGACGAAGTGGAAGTCCGGGGCGAAGGAGACCTACAACGCCAACGGCTGCCTGACCAAGGTCACTGACCGCAACCACGGCACCGTCACCGTCACCCAGCACGACGAGAACGGCGAGAACAAGGGCTTCAAGCTCACCGAGACCCGCTCGGGCCGCTTCATCGACCTGTACAAGACCTACCCGTCGCAGTGGCAGGCCAAGGACAACACCGGCCGCACCGCCGTATACAACCTCGACGCGAGCGGCAACCTCACCACCACGACCGACACCGAGGGAAAGACCGTCACCTTCGGCTACGACGCCTCCGGCCGCATCAGCAAGATCGCCACCGCCGAAGGCCGCGTCACCGTCTTCACCTACGACGACGCCGACCGCATCACCTCCATGCTGCGCGCGACCGGCTTCAACGCCTCCGGTGACACCGGCCCGACCTGGACCTACACCTACAGCTCCGCGTCCCCGACCGCGGCGGGCAACACCACGGCCAAGGACCCGGAACTGCACGCGACCACATACACGCACGACAGCGACGGTCAGGTCACGGACGTGACCGACGCACTCCAGCGCAAACGGTCGACGAAGTTCGACGCCAACCACAACGTCGACACCGCTGCCGATGCGATGGGTTCAGGCACCACGCCGGGCAACGTCACCGACTACGGTTTCAACTCCCGCAACAACCTCGAGACCGTGTCCATCCCGACCGGCGGGAAGGCGGTCAACCGTCATCTTCGTCTTGGCCGCGCAGCGCTGGCCCTCGAAGCCGCCGCAGGTGGGCGTGGCGGGGTTGTAGTCGTAGGAGACGTTGCCGCCGCCGGTGCCGGTCTGCGCCACGGTCGTGGTGTTGCCGACGGCATCGTAGGTGAAGGCGGTCTAGTCGAGATTGCCCTTGGCGTCGTAATGGAAGTCGGTCGTGACCGTCTTCGTCGACACCTGGAGACCATTGCCGGCGGGGACGTGCCGAAGGACTCCACCAACGCCGACGGCGAGAACGGGCCAAGCCCCCCGTGCCCCTGGACAGGACGACGTTCACCTACGACGACCTGGGCCGCACGAAGACCGCGACCGACGCCCGCGGCATCACCGTCTCCTACACATACGACAACCGCGACCGCATCCGCACCGTCACTTCACCGAACACGGTGAAGGTCGAGTACTTCTACGACGGTGACGGCAACCTCGCTCAGCGCTCCGACGGCACCGGCACCACCAAGTACGAGTTCGACCCGTTGCAGCGCGAGACGGTCCGGCACTTGCAGGACGGCTCCCAGACCGTGCTCGCCTACACCCCGGCCGGCAACGTCGACTACTACCAGGACCCGGCCGGGACGGTCGACTACACCTGGAACGAGGTCAACAGGCTCACCCAGCTGAAGGACGCTCAGGGCCGGATCACCACCTACAAGTACAACAACAACGACGTCCGCACCACGACCACCTACCCGGGCGGGACGGTGCAGAGCGTCGACGTCGACAACTCCAGCCGGCCCAAGACCATCAAGGCCACATCCCCGCAGGGCACGCTCGTCGACCTCGCCTACAGCTACGGCTACGGAACCAACGGCGCCACCGACGGAAGCAAGATACGCACGTCCACGGACAACGCCCGCGGCACCAAGCGCACGTACTCCTACGATGGGGCGGGCCGCTTCTCCTACGCCAAGGAGGAGAAGGCCCAAGCGATCACGGACTCGTGGCAGTACTGCTACGACCTGGCCGGCAACCTCACCTCTCAGGGCACCGACCCGGGCTGCCCGCGCGGCACCACATACACCTACAACGACGCCCAGGAACTGACCGCCAAGTCCAGCACGACGGGCGCCTGGTCCTACGACCAGATCGGCAACGAGACCGCCGGAGCCTCCACCGACGACTACGCCCGCACCAGGGAGTCCTACACGGATCACTCCCAACTGGCATCGATCACAGTGGGCGGCAAGGCGTACGCGGGCCAGTACGGCTCCACCGACCAGAGCGAACGCATCAGGCTCGGTGACACCCTCTTCCACAACGGACCCCTCGGCCTGTCCGCCAAGACGACCGCCGGCGTCGACATGGGCTTCAACCGCGAACCCGGGGGCACTTTGAACTCCATGACGACCGGGGGCAAGACCTACTTCTACCTCACCGACGCCATCGGCTCGGTGGTCGCACTCGCCGACATCGACGGCAACAAGGTCGACGCCTACACCTACAGCCCTCGCGGCGTGCGCATCCTGGCGCAGTCCACGGAGCCGGTCGCCCAGCCCTACCGTTTCGCCGGCAACTACCAGGACCCCACAGGCCTTTACCACATCCAGGCCCGCTACTACGACGCCAACCTCGGCCGCTTCACCCAAACCGACCCCTCCGGCCAGGAAAAGAACCCCTACCTCTACGCCGAGGGCGACCCCGTCAACCGCATCGACCCGACGGGACTCAGCTTCTGGAGCAGCGTACGGAAGATCGGATTCGCGTCCGTGGGCGGAGCGATAGGGGGGGGGCCGTTACTGGGGCAATAGCCGGATGTGTCGCCGGAGCAGAAATCGGCTGCCTGCCGTCGGCAACGGTAGGAGCATTCGGCGGTGGCGTAGCAGGAGCCGCCACGAAGGGCTACCTCGAGTATCAGGGACAGTGAACAGCATGCGAGATCGCATCAATGGCAACGCCGTGCTTGCCGTCGGCCTCGGCCTATTCGTGCTGACTTTTTTTACTCTGGGTCCAGACCTATCGGACCTGCGCGCCAAAACCGTCGGCGTGATCATTCTCTGGGCCGCAGGTTGCAGCCTTCTCGCTTGTATTGTTGTCTGGGGATATTCCGCAAATAAGCGAAAGTAGACCCATCCGGCAAGTCGCGACGCTCCTCGACGCCGTGCTCTTTGCCCCCATGAGGTTGTCTGCGACGCATGGCGTGAGCCATGGCTACGCAGCTACCAGGGCCGTCGCCGAGCAGGGCGGCGTTGACCGGCAGTCGCAGGCCAGAGTCTGCGACCGCCGGTCGACGTGTCTTAATGTGCCCAGCGGATGACGGAGGGCCAGGCGGAGGGGTCTCGGCCACGGAGCGGTGACACCGGTGAAGAAGCCGATGCGGCGGTCGGCAGGTGAGGTTGTGGAGGCAGGCAATGCTGCCATCCAGGTGTGATGTGCCGGCATTACGGTGGTGTGGTGGAGCGCGCGGATGAGCCAGCTCTGCTATTTGACTGATCGCTTCAGGCCGCGTGCCAATCATCTCGACCAGTAGGGAACGCTATGGAGCACATTGAATACACCCAGATTCTCGCTGGGATGTCAACGGAGCCCTTCGCGGGTGGTGGTTCGGGGTCGTTGTCATGCTAGTCTTTTTGGTCTTTGCGATCGGCATGATGAGAAGGCGACGCAAGTGACACCGTAAAGAAACCGGCTGGGGCGGACATTTTTAAGCTTCCCTAATGGCTGTCTGTAACTGGGAGTGTCCCGTTCTCAGTGAGGTCCAGTCGATGCCGTTGAAAACGAGCAGCGCTGAGCGACGAAACCAGTTCGACGTAGGTCAGCGCTGTGCATGATCATGCGTTCATGCCCCTGACAGAGACACTCGCCCGAGTCGATGCAGACCTGGCTGCCGGCCGGGTTCCCGTCGCGCGCCAGCGTCTGCGTGGACTCATCTCGTCCTTTCCGCATGACTTGACGCTTCGCCGTCGTCTGGCCGAGGTGTACCGGCTCTACGGAGACGCCGCCGAGGCCGGACGCTGGATGTACCTCGAAGAGGACCGGAATACCGACGAGACCGCCGCCTTCGAGACTCGATACGGCTCTCCCGGGTGGCGGATGAAGGCCCTCGCCTGGCACGGCCCAGAGGTGAAGGCCGGTACCACCTTCGCAGAGGGACAGCTGGTCGCAGTGCGGACCGCGTGCGCCGAAAAACTTGGGCACGCCGTCGACTGGGATGACCCCGCCTCTTACCGGGGCGGCCTGACAGGAGAGAGCGAGGCCCCATCCGGGCCGTGGACGGTCGGCGGTGCCCTGGCAGGCGTCGGCTGCCTAGTGGCGGCCCTTGTGCTCCTCGCGATCTGGGTGAACGGACTCGTTGTCCTCTTCGACTGACTCAGGCTCGCGAGGAGCGCCGCTCAGGGTTCGGCGGGGCCGTCCAGAACTACGGCGCAGGGAGGCCCGGTGACGAGTGACATGATCATTCGGTGGCTGATGTGATCACGGCTTCGGAGCCGCCCTGGGTAGCCCCGTTCACTGGGCTGAGCCCTCGCCTGTTCGGGAAGCTGGTGAAGGTGCTGCGGCGTCAGGGTGCGGATGCAGTCCGCAGGGGCCGGCCGTGGAGCCTGTCATTGGAGGACCGGACACGGCTGGGCGCGGCTTAGCTTGTTCTTTAACCCTCGGCTGTTCCGTGACGACGCAGGTTGATCTCCAGTTCAGACCCGGTGCGAGGTGTCGTTGGCGCTCGGCGCATGATGACCGTCATGGAGAGTGTGGTCGAGAAGATCAAGGTCTGGTTCCGGTTCGTCCCCCGCGAGGGGTGGTTTCCGCAGGACACCGAGGGTCTGTGGGCGACGAAGCTGAGCGACGACACGGCCCGTGTCGAGAATGCCCCTTTCCTTCAAGATGGGGTGGCCGAGGGCGACGTGGTGAAGTACCAGACCGACTCCGACGGGCTCCACTGGGCTGTCGGACAGGTCAGCTCCTCCGGTAACTGCACGATCCGTGTTGTGCCCATTCCCACTGGTCCCCTGGGCGACAACCCACAGGCGGTCCATCAGCGACTTTCGCCGTTCGGGCTTGGAGGCGAGGTCTTCAGTGAGGGCTTCCCCATGGTGGTTTTCACCGTGCCAGCAGGCGCGGACTTCGCCGGCATCAAGGCTCTCCTGGCACGGGGGCAGACGGAGGAGTGGTGGCACTACGAGGTCGGCTGCGGTACCGGCGAATGGTGGGGCGCATGACTTCTGCGGGAGCCTGCCGCCCCTGCGCTTCGAGCCCTGCCTCCCACTCGAAAGCGATCTCGAACTGGGTCGCCCACCTGGGCATTCACCGGACGTAGAAGCGGCCCCCGTCTGATCATGTGCTCCGACCAAGGTGCACCGATCGAGACGAAGGCCGTGAAGGTGAGTCTGCTGCCTGACGCCGGTCCCGGGGAAGCGTTCGCGCAAGCGTCACGCTTCCCTACGTTGTTCTGCGGGACGTGGTGAGCCCTTCGTATGGTTGACCCGCCCAGGGGCGTCGGGTGTGGCTTTCACGCTTCTGCCGCTTGTGGCTTCCCCGGATTGGCCACCCGGCGCCCCACGACGACTCGGCTGCCAATTAGGAATTGCGAATGATCGCTCCGTAGGGAATCGACAGCGAGGCCGTCCGTGGGAGGCACCAGCCACACACCGCACGGAGGAACCACATGACAGCGATCTGGGCCGGCATCGACGCAGGCAAGACCCATCACCACTGCGTCGCGATCGACGAGAGCGGCCGTCGGCTGCTGTCGCGACGCGTCGCCAACGACGAACCCGAACTGCTCGAACTCCTCGCCGACGTGCTCGCCCTGAGCGAAGAGGTGACCTGGGGGATCGATCTGGCGGACGGCGGGGCCGCTCTGGCCATCGCCGTCCTACTCAATCACGACCAGACGGTCCACTACATCTCCGGACGGGCCATCCACCGAGCCTCGGAGGGCTACCGCGGCGAGGGCAAGACCGATGCCAAAGACGCGGCCGTCATCGCCGACCAGGTCCGCGTCCGTCGTGACCTTCACCTCTTACGCGTCGGCGATGAGACCGTCACCGACCTCAAGATTCTGACCAACCGACGCATGGACCTGGTTGCCGACCGCACTCGCGTCATCAACCGGCTTCGAGCCCAGCTCACCGACATCTTCCCCGGCCTGGAGCGTGTCCTGAGCCTCACCAACACCGGTCCACTGATCTTGCTGACGGGCTACCAGACCCCGGCCGCCATCCGTCGCCTCGGCGCCAGGCGGCTGGAGATCTGGCTGCGGAACCGCAAAGTCATCCGTGCCGACCAGCTCGCCGAGAAAGCCGTTGAGGCCGCCGATCGCCAGCACACCAGTCTTCCCGGGGAGAAGTTGGCTGCCCGGATGGTGCACACACTGGCCAAAGAGGTGATGGACCTCAATCAGGAGATCGACGAGCTCGACAAGCTCATCGAGGCCCGGTTTCGCGACCACCACACCTTCAAAGTGATCACCAGCATGCCCGGCCTGGGAGTCATCCTCGGTGCCGAGTTCCTGGCTGCCACCGGTGGCGACATGAGCTTCTTCGGTACTCCCGATCGCCTGGCCGGCTTCGGCGGAGTCGCACCCGTGCCCCGTGACTCCGGCAAGATCAGCGGCAATCTGCGGCGCCCCCAGCGATACAACCGCCGACTCCAGCGAGTCTTCTATACCTCGGCGATGTTCAGCATCCGCTACTGCGAGGAATCGCGACGGTTTTACGATCGCAAGCGGGCCGAAGGCAAGCGTCACACCCAAGCGGTCCTCGCCCTTGCCCGCCGCCGAGTCAACGTTCTGTGGGCTCTTCTGCGCGATGGACGGTGCTATCAACCCGTGCCTCCAATCGCTCTCGCGGCTTGACGAACACCATTACTGACCTTGAATGCGTGATGTCGTCATGGTGGCTGGCGTCGGAGGCCGGTGCCGGTGAGGCAGCCGTTGAGGACGTCGTGGCGGTACTGGAG
>NZ_JBEZKW010000105.1:0-17020 GCF_040651795.1 Streptomyces sp. NPDC048361 | reverse complement strand
GGTGCGCCCGGGCGATTAGCTCAGTGGGAGAGCGCTTCGTTCACACCGAAGAGGTCACTGGTTCGAACCCAGTATCGCCCACCCGGACCGAAGGCCCCGGAGATCATCTCGATCTCCGGGGCCTTCGGCGTTCCCGGCCTTCGGCGTTCCCGGCCGAGGGGCGCCGGCGGCGGCCCGGGGTGCCGGTCCGGGGGTGCCTGTCCGGCGCGTGAGCGGCCCCGCGCAGACTGGGGGCATGGACTGGTGCCACTACCGCTTCCGCAGCGTCTGGGAGCTGCCCGCGGCGCCCTCGGTCGTCTACGCGGTCCTGGAGCGCCCCGAGGAGTACCCGCGCTGGTGGCCCCAGATCCGCGAGGTGACCCCGCTCGACGAGCACACCGCCACCGGCCGCTTCCGCTCGGTCATCCCGTACGACCTGTTCGTCACCGCCCACGAGACCAGGCGCGACCCCGAGGCCTTCGTCCTGGAGGCCGCACTGAGCGGCGACCTCGAAGGCCACGCCCGCTGGACTCTGGTCGCGCACCGCGGCGGCACCCGGGCCCTCTACGAGCAGGCGGTCGAGGTGCGCAAGCCGCTGATGCGCCGGCTCGCCCTGCCGGGGCGCCCGCTGTTCCGGGCCAACCACGCCCTGATGATGCGCTCCGGGCAACGCGGACTCCGCCGTCACCTGGAGGTGGTTTGAAAGCTGGGCCGAAAGGCCTGTATGGTTCAGTCCGTTCCCGGGCGATTAGCTCAGTGGGAGAGCGCTTCGTTCACACCGAAGAGGTCACTGGTTCGAACCCAGTATCGCCCACCGGGAAAGGCCGGTCCGTCCCCGACGGACCGGCCTTTTTGCTGCCCACCCGACCGGTGTTTTCGCTGCCCGCGGTCCCTCGGTGCCCCAGCAACGCTCAGGCGGCCGCCGGAAGTTCGGGCCGCAACGGCCACGCCGTGTCCACCAGCTCCGGCGTGCCCTGCTTGGTGAACCACGCCTGCAGGCCCCGTGCCTGCGCCGCGTGCCACGTCGTCTGCAATGCGTGCAACTCCGTGGGTGTCAGCCGCTCCAGACGGCCCGCGAACCTGCGCCCCACCGCCCGCACCAGCTCCAGCGCGGCCAGCGCGTCGGCCGCCGCGTCATGTGCGCCCTCCAGCACCACGCCGTAGTGCTCACACAGATCGGTGAGGGTGCGACGGCCCTTGCGGTAGCGGTCCAGATGCTTGTCCAGGACCCGCGGATCGAGCACCCGCAGCGGATTGCGGCCCAGATAGTGACCGAGGGAGGCGGCCCGATGGCGCCTCAACTCCCGGTCCAGCATGGTCAGATCGAACGGCGCGTTCATGATGACCAGCGGACGCCCCGCCGAGCACTGCTCCGCCAGCGCCTTCGCGACCTCGTCCATCACCGGCGCCGGCCAGCGCCCGTTCAGCTGGAGGTGTGCATCCGTCAGGCCGTGCACCTCGGTCGCGCCCGCAGGGACGGGTATCCCCGGGTTGATCAGCCAGCGCGTCACCCGCGGCCGCGCCGCCGGACCGTCCTGCACCACCAGGGCCGCCGAAACTATCCGGTCCCCCTCGACGTCCACCCCGGTCGTCTCCGTGTCGAACGCCGCCAGGGGACCCTCGAACCAGCACGTCATATCTACTCAACTCCTCGCGCACTACCGGCAGATGGCGTGCATCCCCTGCCCGATTCCGTGATACCCGTGCTGTTTGCGACATACGCCGTTTGCGGGCAGCGGAGTACGGAGACAACACAGGTGACGGAACGCACGGTTGACGGGCCGTCACGGAAAAGGTTCGGCACAGCCCGGAAGGCATACGACAGCCATGGCGCTCGCGCAGCCCGATCCGGCCGCGCCCGGGCACGGTCTGCTGCCCGAGGGGATCGCACCGCTGCGCGGCTCGCTCGCCACCACCGCCTGCATGGAGACCCTCCAGGTGGGCTACCTGCACGCGGTGGCGGCCGCAGCGGGATGCTCGCTGTCGCAGCCGTTCCCGGACAACGGAATCGACTGGCACCTCAGCCACAGCGCCGCCGGCCACACCGTCGACGACGAAGTGACCATCAAGGTGCAGCTCAAGTGCACGTACCAGATACCGCCGCATCCGCAGGGCGGAGCCTTCTCCTTCACGCTCGACAATGACCACCTGGTGAAGCTGGCCCGCACACCCGTGTCGGTCCACAAGATCCTGGTCGTCATGGTGGCGCCGCGGAATCGGGAGGAATGGCTGCACGCGGGCCACGACCGGCTCGCGCTGCGGCACTGCTGCTACTGGACCAACCTGGCCGGACACCCGGTGACCGGCCGGCGCAGAACCACGGTGCGAATACCGACCTCGCGGATCTTCGACGACCGCGCGCTCTGCGAGATCATGACGCGGGTCGGGGTGGGAGGGAGGCCCTGATGCGCTGGTTGGACGAAGAGCCCGGCGGAATGCCACCGGTACCCGGCCAGGTGGACCCCGCGGTGCTGGGGGTGCTGCTCAGCCGGCACGGCTGGCGCAGGCGAGGGGGAGCGGCCGGGCACTACACCCGCTGGACACCGCCCGGAGCCACCGGCTCCGGCACGAGCCTGCTCGTCCCCGAGAGCAGGGCCTACCCCGACAGCGATGACCTGCTCGGTGAAGCGCTGACCGCGCTCGCCCGCAGCGCCGCGCCCTCCGCCCGCGAGGTGCTCGTCTCGCTCGCCGTGCCCAGCGACGAGATCCGCTGGTGGCGCGAGGTACCCGAAGGCCCGGCCGGCGCCGCCTCCTGGAGCGAACAGGAACATCTGCGCGGCGCCGCCCATCGCATGCTGCTCGCCGGCGCCCTCGCCGTCCGCGGCACCGCCGGCCATCACGGCGCACGCCACCGCAGCCAGGCCCTCGCCTCCCTCGAAGGCGTCCTGGTGGAACCCGCGAGCGGCGGAGGCCTCACCGCGTTCGTGCCGGCGGCCTCCGCCCGGCCCGCCGTCGTCCGGCTGTACGCCGCGCTCGGCGCCGTACGCGACGCCGTCGACTACCAGCGCACCACCGGCGGCATGGAAGCCTTCGACGCCGCCGTGCGGGCAGGCGTGAGCCGGGAACTCACCGAATCCCTCGTCGCTCTGGTACGCGGCAGCGAAGGCGTCCGCATCGCCCTGGCCTGGGCGCCCGCCGCCGGGGTCCCCGTAGGGTGCGCCGCCCGCCCCGAACCCGTCGACTTCTCACCCGGCGACCTGCCCGCCCTGCGCGCCGCCGGCGCCCGCTACCTCGGCGGCGAACCGTCCGTGCCGGTCCGCATCACCGGCGCCGTGGTCCGCCTGCGCCGCCCGGCCCCGCGCGGACCCGGCGTCGTACGGCTGCGGGTGCTGGCCGGGGCGGAGGTCGCGCACGTACGCGTGGAGCTGGACGAGGAGGCGTACCGCATCGCGGGCCACGCCCACCTGGTCGGGCTGCCGATCCGTGTCGTGGGGCGCCTGGAGAGCCGGGGCGGGTTCCGGCGGCTCATGGACGCCCGCGAGGTGACCCCGGTCCAGGTCGACGACGCCGAACGGGACCGGCTCATGAAGTCGCTCCAGGAGAACCTCGACTTCTTCGAGGAGGCCTGCGGCGCGGAACCCGGCTCCGGCGACGAATGAGTGGCCCGATATCCGTTTCGCGACCCACCCCACCGGCTCGGTAGGATCGTCTCGCGTACGCGACACGCGCTGCGCGCCCCCTACGGCAGGAGAAGTCCGGTGTCAGACGTCCGTGTGGTCATCCAACGCGATTCCGAGCGGGAAGAGCGCGTGGTGACGACGGGCACTACGGCGGCCGAGCTCTTCGCCGGTGAGCGCACCATCGTCGCGGCCCGCGTCGCCGGTGAGCTCAAGGACCTCGCGTACGAGGTGAAGGACGGCGAGGAGGTCGAGCCCGTCGAGATCTCCTCCGAGGACGGCCTCAACATCCTGCGCCACTCCACCGCGCACGTCATGGCCCAGGCCGTGCAGGAGCTCTTCCCCGAGGCGAAGCTCGGCATCGGCCCGCCGGTCCGCGACGGCTTCTACTACGACTTCGACGTCGAGCGGCCGTTCACGCCCGAGGACCTCAAGGCCGTCGAGAAGAAGATGCAGGAGATCCAGAAGCGCGGCCAGCGCTTCTCCCGCCGCGTCGTCACCGATGAGGCCGCGCGCGAGGAGCTGGCGGACGAGCCGTACAAGCTGGAGCTCATCGGCATCAAGGGCTCGGCGTCCACCGACGACGGCGCGGACGTGGAGGTGGGCGGCGGTGAGCTGACCATCTACGACAATGTCGACGCCAAGACCGGCGAGCTGTGCTGGAAGGACCTCTGCCGCGGTCCCCACCTGCCGACCACCCGGAACATCCCCGCGTTCAAGCTGATGCGCAACGCCGCCGCCTACTGGCGCGGCAGCGAGAAGAACCCGATGCTCCAGCGCATCTACGGCACCGCCTGGCCGTCCAAGGACGAGCTGAAGGCGCACCTGGAGTTCCTCGCCGAGGCCGAGAAGCGTGACCACCGCAAGCTCGGCAACGAGCTCGACCTGTTCTCCATCCCGGAGCAGATCGGCTCCGGCCTCGCCGTCTTCCACCCCAAGGGCGGCATCATCCGCCGGGTCATGGAGGACTACTCGCGCCGCCGGCACGAGGAGGAGGGGTACGAGTTCGTCTACACCCCGCACGCCACCAAGGGGAAGCTCTTCGAGACCTCGGGCCACCTGGACTGGTACGCCGACGGCATGTACCCGCCCATGCAGCTCGACGAGGGCGTGGACTACTACCTCAAGCCCATGAACTGCCCGATGCACAACCTGATCTTCGATGCGCGCGGGCGTTCCTACCGTGAACTGCCGCTGCGGCTCTTCGAGTTCGGCACGGTGTACCGGTACGAGAAGTCGGGCGTGGTGCACGGTCTGACCCGCGCCCGGGGCTTCACCCAGGACGACGCGCACATCTACTGCACCAAGGAGCAGATGGCCGACGAGCTCGACCGGACGCTCACCTTCGTCCTGAACCTGCTCCGCGACTACGGTCTGAACGACTTCTACCTGGAGCTGTCGACCAAGGACCCGGAGAAGTTCGTCGGCTCGGACGAGATCTGGGAAGAGGCCACCAACACGCTCCGTGAGGTCGCCGAGAAGCAGGGCCTCGACCTGGTCGCCGACCCGGGTGGCGCGGCCTTCTACGGCCCGAAGATCTCGGTGCAGGCGCGTGACGCCATCGGCCGCACCTGGCAGATGTCGACCGTGCAGCTCGACTTCAACCTGCCGGAGCGGTTCGACCTGGAGTACACCGGTCCCGACGGCACCAAGCAGCGCCCGGTGATGATCCACCGCGCCCTGTTCGGCTCCATCGAGCGGTTCTTCGCGGTGCTCCTGGAGCACTACGCGGGTGCCTTCCCGGCGTGGCTCGCCCCCGTCCAGGCGGTCGGCATCCCGATCGGCGACGCCCACATCCCCTACCTCCAGGAGTTCGCCGCCGAGGCGAAGAAGAAGGGGCTGCGGGTCGAGGTCGACGCGTCGTCGGACCGGATGCAGAAGAAGATCCGCAACCAGCAGAAGCAGAAGGTCCCGTTCATGATCATCGTCGGGGACGAGGACATGGCCGCCGGGACGGTCTCCTTCCGCTACCGCGACGGTTCGCAGGAGAACGGCATCGCGCGTGACGCGGCGCTGGCGAAGCTCGTGGACGTGGTGGAGCGCCGCGTGCAGGTGTGACCATTCCCCGCCGGCGCGGGGATGGTCCGGACCCGCAGAGATGTGCGGAATCCGGCGCCAGGTGGTCCCCGTACCCGCGGGGCAGGGCCCCCGGGAAGTCAGCTTCCCGGGGGCCTTCGCGCGTGCTCTTCCCGGCCACCCCGCCGACGCCCCGGCCGCCCGAAGTCATATGCTTCCCCTCATGACGAGTGAGCCGGAGCAGCAGATCGGAGTGGGTGTCCAGGACGCGTTCCAGCGCCTGTGGACGCCTCACCGGATGGCGTACATCCAGGGCGAGAACAAGCCGACGGGACCGGAGTCCGGCGACGGGTGTCCGTTCTGCTCGATTCCGGCGAAGTCGGACGAGGACGGGCTGATCATCAAGCGGGGCGAGCATGTCTACGCCGTGCTGAACCTCTACCCCTACAACGGCGGGCACCTCATGGTCGTGCCCTATCGTCACGTCGCCGACTACACCGAGCTGGACGCGTCCGAGACGCTGGAGCTGGCCGAGCTCACCAAGCGGTCGATGACCGCGCTGCGCGCCGCGTCCGGAGCGCACGGGTTCAACATCGGCATGAACCAGGGCTCCGTGGCCGGCGCCGGGATCGCCGCCCATCTGCACCAGCACATCGTGCCGCGCTGGGGCGGCGACACCAATTTCATGCCGGTAGTCGGCCACACCCGGGTGCTGCCCCAACTCCTCGCGGACACCCGCACGATGCTGGCCGAGGCCTGGCCCTCCCAGTGACCTGAGTCGGAGATTCGTCGGCAGTGGGCGGCGCATCTGCGACCCGCATCACCAGCGCTTCTCCCGCGCGGCTCACGCGTCGTACAGGTCGGCCTTGCGCGGCGCCGGGTCCTGGACGAGGCCGCTGAGGACCGAGGAGCGGTTGGTGAAGCGCTCGGTGTTCACTCCGTGCTCATCGAGCACCTTCATGGCCGCGGAGTGGACCACGCGCAGCACCGGGGTCGCCGCGCGCATCGCGTCGTCGGCCATGAAGCGGTGGCGCCACGGCTTGTCGGCCCAGGCGTGCCGCAGGCCGAACGGCTCGGGCAGCGCTATGCGGCCGCCCAGGTGGTCCAGGAGCGGCGGGAACCAGGTCAGCGGGGCTCGGGCGGCGAGCCGCACCACTTCACTGGCGTCGACGAGGGGCAGCTGGACCGTCTTCTTCTCCCAGAACTTGAAGGCCTTGTCGACCTCCTTGGTCTTGGGGGCGGGCTTGGTGGTGAACAGAGGGTGGACCGGGCCGAGAGCATGGCCGGTCACCTCGATCCGCAGGGTCTCGTGCAGCACGGTGACGGTGACCATCATGGTGATGACCAACTGGCCGTCCCACAGCGTGAATTGGATGCCGAGGTAGTGCCGGTTCCCGCTGGAGAACTGCTGCTCGTTGCAGATGCGCTGTATCTCGTGCTGGCGTACCTGGAAGTTGTCGATGTCCTGACCGCTGGGCCGGGACACCTCCTTGGCGCCTTCGCCGATCGGTGAGACGACCCAGTTCTTGATGGACGGGGTGGGAAAGCCGCCGGTGTGCAGGGGGCCGCGCTCCAGGAGCTGGAGGCGGTCCTGGATCGCCCTTATGACATCCCAGCTGCGGAAGCCGTGGATTTCCTTGCCGGCTTCCTTGGGCTCCAGCTCCTCGGCGAGCTGCCAGCTGCCCCAGCGGGTGCCCATGCCGAGTATGCCCTTGGGGCCGGCGTAGAAGACGATGTTGGACTGGTCCTCGGCGGCCAGTTTGACCAGGGACTGGCGCAGTTGCTCCGCGGGGCCGGCGGCCGCGCTCTTGGGTACGGCCTCGGGGATCCTGGCGCCCATGCCGCCGCCGCCGAGCAGGCTGTCCCAGCCGGAGCGCAGATCGCGCGCGGTCTTCTCGCAGATGGTCTTGGCCCAGAACCAGCCGATGACGGGGGCCACGATCATCGCGCGGAGGTAGAGGCCGAGGATGCCGTGGAAGGGAAGTTTGATCAGGAAGAGGACCGCGAGGCCGGCGGCGGCCACGAGCAGGATGGTGCCGAGGGCGCCCATGCTTCGGTTCTTGGCCCCGGCCAGGGTGCGGCGGAGCTGGAAGACACCGAGCCACAGGAGCATGCCGGGCAGGAAGAGGAGCCCGAACACGGCCATGACGAGGGTGAGTCTGCCGTCGCGCTCCTTGCGGATACGGATCGAGGCGAGGCAGTGCTCGACGATGGTGCCGGGCTCGGTGCCGAAGGACTGGATGATGCCCTTGCGGGTGGCGCCGAGCATCCTGGACTGCACGGCGCGGGCGAAGGCCTCGCCGAGGTTGGGTTCGAGGAGGGAGAGCTTTCCCTTGGTCACTGCGGACTCGTGCCACTCGTTGTTGGCCTTCAGGATGTCCTCGACCGGGCTGTCCCGGTACGCGGCCGAGGCGAGTGCCTGGGTCGCCGCCGTCTGGCCGGCGGAGCCCTGGAGCGGCACCTGTGGCCTGGGCAAGAAGTCGAAGAATGGCTCTTCCGTCGTCATTGCCGCCCCCATCGCCGCGCGCCGTCGCTCTGCGGCCTCTTCCCGACCACCGCACCCCGCACACCATCTGATCTGGGACCCCAGCGTATCGGGGTCGTGGCCCCCTCGTCAGGGGACGTCGGAATGCCGCCCACCACGCGGAGACCGCGGCGGGCGTATTCCTGATGGATCCCCGATGCATTCCTGATGCTATGTCAATTAGCGTCCCTCTTCCGGCTGTTCACGCATTTTGTCGGCGATCTGGGGCGGCATCGGCTCGTGCCGTGCGTACCTGCGGCTGAAGTGCCCCGTGCCGTGCGAGAGCGACCGCAGGTCGAGTGCGTACCGGCCGATCTCGATCTCCGGGATCTCGGCCCGCACCAGCGTGCGCCCCGGGCCGGCCTGTTCGGTGCCCACGACCCGGCCGCGGCGGCCCGACAGGTCGCTCATCACGGGGCCCACGTAGTCGTCGGCGACCATGACCTGGACCTCGGCGACGGGTTCCAGCAGATGGATCCGGGCGTCGGCGGCCGCCTCGCGCAGGGCGAGCGCGCCGGCGGTCTGGAAGGCGGCGTCGGAGGAGTCCACCGAGTGGGACTTGCCGTCGAGGAGCGTGACGCGCACGTCGACCAGGGGGTAGCCCGCCGCCACACCCTTCGCGGCCTGGGACCGTACGCCCTTCTCGACCGACGGGATGAACTGGCGCGGGACGGCGCCGCCGACCACCTTGTCCACGAACTCGATGCCGCTGCCCGGCGGCAGGGGCTCGACGTCGATCTCGCAGATCGCGAACTGGCCGTGGCCGCCCGACTGCTTGACGTGCCGGCCGCGCCCGGCCGACCGTGCGCCGAACGTCTCCCGCAGCGACACCTTGTGCGGGACGACGTCGACCTGGACGCCGTACCGGCTGCGCAGCCGCTCCAGGGCGACCTCGCGGTGGGCCTCGCCCAGACACCACAGCACCAACTGGTGGGTGTGCGGGTTCTGTTCGAGCCGCATGGTGGGGTCCTCGGCCACCAGCCGCGCGAGGCCCTGCGAGAGCTTGTCCTCGTCGGCCTTGCTGTGGGCCTCGATCGCCAGCGGGAGCAGCGGGTCGGGCATGTCCCAGGGCGCCATCAGAAGCGGATCGTCCTTGGCGGACAGGGTGTCTCCGGTCTCGGCCCTGATGAGTTTCGCCACGCACGCCAGGTCGCCTGCGACGCACTGGGCGAGTGGGCGCTGCTGTTTGCCGAAGGGCGAGGACAGCGCGCCGATGCGCTCGTCGACATCGTGGTCCTCGTGGCCGCGGTCCGCCATGCCGTGCCCGGAGACATGGACGGTCTCGTCGGGGCGCAGGGTGCCGGAGAAGACCCGCACCAGGCTGATCCGGCCGACGTACGGATCGGAGGAGGTTTTGATCACCTCGGCGACCAGGGGGCCGTCGGCGGCGCAGGCCGGGGTGGGGCGGGGGGCGCCTTCCGGGGTCGTGAGGTCGGGTGCGGCCCGTTCCAGTGGCGAGGGGAAACCGCCGGTGATGAGTTCGAGCAGTTCGACGGTGCCGAGGCCGTGCCGGGCGCCCTCGGCGGCGGGTGCGGCGGCCAGGACGGGGTGGAAGGTGCCGCGTGCGACCGCTCGCTCCAGGTCGGCGACGAGTGACTTGAAGTCGATGTCCTCGCCGCTGAGATAGCGGTCCATGAGGGTCTCGTCCTCGCTCTCGGCGATGATCCCCTCGATGAGCCGGTTGCGGGCCTGCTCGATCAGCGGGAGCTGGCCCGCGTCGGGGCCCGTCTCCTTGCGCTCGCCGGAGGCGTAGTCGAAGACCCGCTGCGAGAGCAGCCCGATCAGACCCGTCACCGGGGCGTGCCCGTCGGGGCCGGCCGCGCCGTGGACCGGCAGGTACAGCGGCAGGACGGCGTCGGGGTCGTCGCCGCCGAACGCGCCGGCGCAGATCTCGGTCATGGCGTCGAAGTCCGCGCGGGCCGCCTCCAGGTGCGTGACCACGATGGCCCGCGGCATCCGGACGGCCGCGCACTCGTCCCAGAGCATCCGGGTCGAGCCGTCCATGCCGTCGGCGGCGGAGACGACGAAGAGGGCCGCGTCCGCGGCGCGCAGACCGGCCCTGAGCTCCCCGACGAAGTCGGCGTATCCGGGGGTGTCCAACAGGTTGATCTTGAAGCCGCCCCAGGTGAGGGGGACCAGCGAGAGCTGTACGGAGCGCTCCCTGCGGTGCTCGATCTCGTCGTAGTCGGAGACGGTGGCGCCGTCCTCGACCCGGCCCGCGCGGTTGACGGCCCCTGCCGCCAGCGCGAGCGCCTCCACCAACGTGGTCTTTCCGGATCCGTTGTGGCCGACCAGCACCACGTTCCGTACGGATGCGGGGTGGTCGGCCGTCGGGGCCCTGCCGGCGGCCCCGGGGTGTGTGTGCGCCTTGTCGCCCATGTCCGTTCCTCCCGGTTTCGTGCGCGGTGAGGTGGTGAGAGGGCGCGGACACGCGGACTCCGCGTGCCAAGGCGGCATCAGCGACGCCCGCGGTAATTCGAGCTTTGCACTCCGGTCACGGGGCGTCCATACGTCGTACGTGTCCGCGCCGCGCACGGAGGCCCCGCCGCGAGCCCCGACGGGTGGTCCGGCGGTGCGGCCCGTCAGTCGTGGCTACGATGGGTCGGCCGGTGGCCAGCAGGGGCCGCGCGGCCACACCGACCCCTCGGGAAGGCCATGCTGAACAAGTACGCGCGTGCATTCTTCACGCGTGTCCTCACGCCGTTCGCCGCATTTCTGCTCCGCCGCGGAGTCAGCCCCGACGCGGTGACCCTCGTCGGCACGGCCGGAGTGATGGCGGGTGCGCTGGTCTTCTTCCCCCGTGGAGAGTTCTTCTGGGGCACGATCGTCATCACCCTGTTCGTCTTCTCCGACCTGGTCGACGGCAACATGGCCCGCCAGGCCGGGATCTCCAGCCGCTGGGGCGCCTTCCTCGACTCGACGCTCGACCGGGTCGCCGACGGCGCGATCTTCGGCGGCTTCGCGCTCTGGTACGCCGGGCGGGGTGACGACAACGCGCTGTGCGCGGTGGCCATCTTCTGCCTGGCCAGCGGCCAGGTGGTGTCCTACACCAAGGCGCGCGGCGAGGCGATCGGCCTGCCGGTCGCCGTCAACGGGCTCGTCGAGCGCGCCGAGCGCCTCGTCATCTCGCTCGTCGCCGCGGGTCTCGCGGGGCTCCACAACTTCGGGGTGCCCGGCATCCAGGTGCTGCTTCCCATCGCGCTGTGGATCGTCGCCGTCGGCAGCCTGATCACCCTGATCCAGCGCGTGGTGACGGTCCGCAGGGAGTCCGCCGAGGCCGACGCGGCCGCCGCGCGGGCCGCCGGTGAGGCGGGCGTATGAAGGACCGACTGACCGACGCGCTGTACGGCCTCGGCTGGGCGGCGATCAAGAAGCTGCCCGAACCCGCCGCGACCCGGCTCGGCCGGAGCATCGCCGACCAGGTGTGGAAGCGGCGCGGCAAGAGCGTGCTGCGCCTGGAGTCCAACCTCGCGCGGGTCGTCCCCGACGCCTCGGCGGCGCGGCTCGCCGAACTCTCCCGGGCCGGCATGCGCTCGTACATGCGGTACTGGATGGAGTCGTTCCGGCTGCCGTCGTGGAGCCGGGACCGGATGGCGAACGGGTTCGTGCCCGAGGACGTCCACCACCTGATGGACGGCCTCGCCGCGGGGCGCGGCGTCGTCGTCGCGCTGCCGCACATGGGCAACTACGACCTCGCGGGCGCCTGGGTCACCAGCAAGCTGGACATCCCCTTCACCACGGTCGCCGAACGCCTCAAACCCGAGACGCTCTACGACCGCTTCGTCGCCTACCGCGAGAGCCTGGGCATGGAGGTGCTGCCGCACACCGGCGGCTCCGCCTTCGGCACCCTGGCCCGGCGGCTTCGCGCGGGCGGCCTCGTCTGCCTGGTCGCCGACCGCGACCTGTCGGCCTCCGGCGTCGAGGTCAAGTTCTTCGGCGAGACGACCCGGATGCCCGCGGGGCCCGCCATGCTGGCCCAGCAGACCGGCGCGCTCCTCCTGCCGGTGACGCTCTGGTACGACGACTCGCCGATCATGAAGGGGCGGCTGCACCCGCCCATCGAGGTGCCCGAGACAGGTGACCGGGCCTCCAGGACGTCCTCCATGACACAGGCGCTGGCAGATGCCTTCGCCACCGGAATCGCCGACCACCCGGAGGACTGGCACATGCTGCAACGCCTGTGGCTCGCGGACCTGGAGGAGCGCCGAACGTGAAGATCGGCATCGTCTGCCCGTACTCGTGGGACGTCCCCGGCGGCGTCCAGTTCCACATCCGGGACCTGGCGGAGCACCTCATCCGCTTCGGTCACGAGGTGTCGGTGCTCGCCCCCGCCGACGACGAGACCCCGCTGCCGCGGTACGTTGTCTCGGCGGGCCGAGCCGTCCCCGTCCCGTACAACGGCTCGGTCGCGCGGCTCAACTTCGGGTTCCTCTCCGCGGCGCGCGTACGGCGCTGGCTGCACGACGGCACCTTCGACGTCATCCACATCCACGAGCCGGCCTCGCCCTCGCTCGGGCTGCTCTCCTGCTGGGCCGCGCAGGGACCCATCGTGGCCACCTTCCACACCTCCAACCCCCGCTCCCGCGCGATGATCGCGGCGTACCCGATCCTCCAACCCGCCCTGGAGAAGATCAGCGCGCGCATCGCGGTCAGCGAGTACGCGCGCCGCACCCTCGTGGAGCACCTGGGCGGTGACGCGGTGGTGATCCCCAACGGCGTCGACGTCGACTTCTTCGCGAAGGCGGAGCCGAACAAGGAGTGGCAGGGCCAGACCCTCGGCTTCATCGGCCGCATCGACGAGCCCCGCAAGGGCCTGCCGGTCCTCATGAAGGCCCTGCCCCAGATCCTCGCCGAACGCCCCGGGACCCGGCTGCTCGTCGCGGGCCGCGGCGACGAGGAGGAAGCCGTCGCCTCCCTTCCGCCCGAGCTGCGCTCCCGGGTCGAGTTCCTCGGCATGGTCAGCGACGAGGACAAGGCGCGGCTGCTGCGCAGCGTGGACGTGTACGTCGCGCCCAACACCGGCGGCGAGAGCTTCGGGATCATCCTCGTCGAGGCGCTCTCCGCGGGCGCCGCGGTCCTCGCCAGCGACCTGGACGCCTTCGCGCAGGTTCTCGACCAGGGCGAGGCCGGCGACCTGTTCGCCAACGAGGACGCCGACGCCCTGGCCGCCGCGGCGGTACGTCTGCTCGCCGACCCCGAGCGCCGGGCCGGCCTGAGCGAACGTGGCTCGGCGCATGTGCGGCGCTTCGACTGGGCGACGGTGGGAGCGGACATCCTCGCGGTGTACGAGACGGTGACGCATGGCGCGGCGGCGGTCGCGGCGGACGAACGTCCTGGCTTCCGCGCGAGGTTCGGCCTGGCCCGCGACTGAGCTCCGCTCACTCCGCGCTGCGCTCCCCAACTGGGCATCCTGCCCGGGGCCGGCCCCGCCGGGGGTGCGGGGGCTTCGCCGCACTGGTCAACCCTGTCAAGGTCAGCCCCGTCAGGGGTGCGGGGAACTGCGCGGGACGCGGGCATGGTCCGCACCCGAAGGCGGGGTTGCTGGGGCTCCGCCCCAGACCCCGTTCGGGCCTGAAGGGCCCTCGTCCTCAAACGCCGGACGGGCTGAGGTGGGCCACATGGGCCGGGACCGAGAAGCCGGACGGGCTGAGGTGGGCCTCCCTGGCAGGGCCCGCCCCGGTAGCCTTGCCGCCCGTGACCGTAACCCTCATCTGGATCGTCGTCGCCCTCGTCGCCATCGGGCTCTACCTCAGCTGGACCGCCGGCCGGCTCGACCGGCTGCACGCCCGCATCGACGCGGCCCGGGCCGCCCTCGACGCCCAACTGCTGCGCCGTGCGTCGGTCACCCAGGAACTCGCCACCAGCGGAGTGCTGGACCCGGCTGCCTCCATCGTGCTCTATGAGGCCGCGCACGCCGCACGGCAGGCGGAGGAGGAGCACCGGGAGGTCGCCGAGAGCGAGCTCAGCCAAGCGCTGCGGGCCGTCTTCGGGGAGCCCGCGCAGGTCGAGGCCGTACGGGAGGCACCCGGGGGCGTGGAGGCCGCCGAAGAGCTCGCCCAGGCGGTGCGACGGGTGCCGATGGCGCGGCGTTTCCACAACGACGCCGTCCGCGCGGCACGGGCGCTGCGCCGGCACCGTACGGTGCGCTGGCTGCGGCTCGCCGGGCACGCGCCGTTCCCGCTCGCCTTCGAGATGGACGACGAGCCGCCGACCGCGCTGGCCGACCGGCCGGGCACCTGATCCGGGACAGGGACAGGGCAGGAGACAGGGGCAGAGACAGGGGCAGGGACAGGGGCAGGGGGCAGGGCATCTGAGCCCGGGGGCGCGCGGCCGAATCGGGGCCGCGCGGCTGGAAACGATCCACCGGCTGCGCATTGGCCCTTGCAGTGGACTGTGCGGGCGGGGTTCTCTCAGCTCAGCAGAATCCCTTTCTTCGCTCAGTGAGGTCGCTCCGTGTCCAGCACCCCTTCCAGCACCCCCAACGCCGACAACCCCGCCGTCGGCACCGCACGCGTCAAGCGCGGCATGGCCGAGCAGCTCAAGGGCGGCGTGATCATGGACGTGGTCAACGCCGAGCAGGCGAAGATCGCCGAGGACGCGGGGGCCGTCGCCGTCATGGCCCTGGAGCGGGTTCCCGCCGACATCCGCAAGGACGGCGGCGTGGCCCGGATGTCCGACCCGAACATGATCGAGGAGATCATCGCCGCGGTCTCCATCCCGGTGATGGCCAAGTCCCGCATCGGCCACTTCGTCGAGGCCCAGGTCCTCCAGTCCCTCGGCGTCGACTACATCGACGAGTCCGAGGTCCTCACCCCGGCCGACGAGGTCAACCACAGCGACAAGTTCGCCTTCACCACGCCGTTCGTGTGCGGCGCCACCAACCTGGGCGAGGCCCTGCGCCGCATCGCCGAGGGCGCGGCCATGATCCGCTCCAAGGGCGAGGCCGGCACCGGCAACGTCGTCGAGGCCGTCCGCCACCTGCGCCAGATCAAGAACGAGATCGCCAAGCTGCGCGGCTTCGACAACAACGAGCTGTACGCCGCCGCCAAGGAGCTGCGCGCCCCGTACGAGCTGGTCAAGGAAGTCTCCGAGCTCGGCAAGCTCCCCGTGGTGCTGTTCTCCGCCGGTGGCGTGGCCACCCCCGCCGACGCCGCGCTGATGCGCCAGCTCGGCGCCGAGGGCGTCTTCGTCGGCTCCGGCATCTTCAAGTCGGGCGACCCGGCCAAGCGTGCCGCCGCCATCGTGAAGGCCACCACCTTCTACGACGACCCGAAGATCATCGCGGACGCCTCCCGCAACCTGGGTGAGGCCATGGTCGGCATCAACTGCGACACGCTGCCCGAGACCGAGCGCTACGCCAACCGCGGCTGGTAATCACAGTCATGAGCACCCCAGTCATCGGTGTCCTGGCGCTCCAGGGCGACGTACGGGAGCACCTCATCGCCCTGGCCGCGGCCGACGCCGTGGCCAGGCCGGTCAGGCGCCCCGAGGAACTCGCCGAGGTCGACGGTCTCGTCATCCCCGGCGGCGAGTCCACCACCATCTCCAAGCTGGCCGCGCTCTTCGGCATGCTGGAGCCGCTGCGTGAGCGCATCCATGCCGGCCTGCCCGTCTACGGCACCTGCGCCGGCCTGATCATGCTCGCCGACAAGATCCTCGACCCGCGCTCGGGCCAGGAGACCTTCGGCGGCATCGAGATGATCGTCCGCCGCAACGCCTTCGGCCGTCAGAACGAGTCGTTCGAGGCGACCGTCGAGGTCGCGGGGGTGGGCCCCGTGGAGGGCGTCTTCATCCGCGCGCCCTGGGTCGAGTCGGTCGGCGCCCGCGCCGAGGTCCTCGCCGAGCACGGCGGTCACATCGTCGCCGTGCGCCAGGGCAACGCCCTTGCGACCTCGTTCCACCCCGAGCTCACCGGCGACCACCGCATGCACGCGCTCTTCGTGGACATGGTGCGCGCCGCGGTGTGAGGGACGCCCGCTCCGGCGCCCCGCCCCGCGCGGGGGCCGGGCGACGGGTGGGCCGGGTCCCGGTAGGATCTCTGCCGAACGACGCAGAATGGGTTACGCGAAGGAGACAGGCAGATGTCCGGCCACTCTAAATGGGCTACGACGAAGCACAAGAAGGCCGTGATCGATGCCAAGCGCGGCAAGCTCTTCGCGAAGCTGATCAAGAACATCGAGGTCGCGGCCCGCACCGGGGGCGCCGACATCGAAGGCAACCCGACCCTCTTCGACGCCGTACAGAAGGCCAAGAAGCAGTCGGTGCCCAACAAGAACATCGACTCCGCGCTCAAGCGCGGTGCCGGTCTCGAGGCGGGCGGCGCCGACTACGAGACGATCATGTACGAGGGTTACGGCCCGAACGGTGTCGCGGTGCTCATCGAGTGCCTCACCGACAACCGCAACCGTGCCGCCTCCGACGTACGTGTCGCGATGACCCGCAACGGCGGCTCCATGGCCGACCCGGGATCCGTCTCGTACCTGTTCAACCGCAAGGGCGTCGTTGTCCTGGCCAAGGGCGAGCTCTCCGAGGACGACGTCCTGGAGACCGTGCTCGAGGCGGGCGCCGAGGAAGTCAACGACCTCGGTGACTCCTTCGAGATCATCTCCGAGGCCACCGACATGGTCGCGGTCCGCACGGCGCTCCAGGAGGCCGGCATCGACTACGACTCGGCCGAGGCCAACTTCGTTCCGACCATGCAGGTCGAGCTGGACGAAGACGGCGCGCGGAAGATCTTCAAGCTGATCGACGCGCTGGAGGACAGCGACGACGTGCAGAACGTCTTCGCCAACTTCGACGTCTCCGACGAGGTCATGGAGAAGGTCGACGCGTAGCACTGCCGCACAGCGAGCGGTTCCGGCGGGCCGATGGGACGGACACGTCC
>NZ_JBEZKW010000104.1:0-17509 GCF_040651795.1 Streptomyces sp. NPDC048361 | reverse complement strand
CCAAACTTTTTCCCTCCCCGCCGCTCTCCCTTTGGGGACCGCGCCTCGGCGAGCGCGCCTTAACCGGGGTGCGATGGTGCGGCCCGTGCTTGGTCCCCCACCTTCGCGAGCCCAATTGCCTTATTGCATACGGCTGTTGGATCACATCCATGGAAGGGAGAGGAACGCGCATGACCGCAAGCGAACGACGCGTCGCGCTGGTGACCGGGGGCTCCCGGGGCATCGGCCGGCACGTGGTGACCCGCCTCGCCGGGGACGGCTACGACGTGGCCTTCTGCTACCAGTCCAACAAGGAGGCCGCCGACACGGTGGCCGCGGAGGCGACCGCCGCAGGCGCCCGGGTCCACGCGGCACAGGTGGACGTGGCCGGGCACGGCGCCGTACGCGACTTCGTACGCGACAGCGAGAAGGCGCTCGGGCCGCTGCACACCGTGGTCTCCTGCGCGGGCATCGTGCGTGACAACCCGCTGGTGATGCTGGCGGAGGCGGACTGGGACGCCGTGCTCCGGGTCAACCTGGACGGCACGTACAACGTCTGCAAGGCGGCGGTCTTCTCGATGATGAAGCGCCGCACCGGCGCGGTGGTCACCCTCTCCTCGGTCGCGGGCGTCTACGGCAACGCCACCCAGACCAACTACTCGGCGACCAAGGCCGGGATCATCGGCTTCACCAAGGCCCTGGCCAAGGAGTCCGGCCGGTACGGAATCCGCGCCAACGCCGTCGCGCCGGGCTTCATCGAGACGGACATGCTCGCGAAACTCACCGACGACCACACCCGCACGATGACGGAGCGCATCCCGCTCGGCCGCTTCGGCCGCCCCGACGAGGTCGCCGACCTGGTGTCCTTCCTCGCCTCCGACCGCGCCGCGTACATCACCGGGCAGGTCTTCGGCGTCGACGGCGGCCTCGTCGTCTGACCGGGCGCCGCTCCGGCCCCGCCCGCCTTCCCCGCACGCCCTTGAGATTCAGGAGTGGAACGCCCATGTCCCCAGCCGCCAAGCCCAAGACGCCGCGGTTCTATTTCAATCTGCGCAGCCCCTACTCCTGGCTCGCCCACCGCGAGGTGCTGAGCAACCACAAGGAACTCGTCGACCAGCTGGAGTGGCTGCCGTTCTTCGAGCCCGACGAGGAGAGCACCCGCGAACTCGCCGAGCGGGGCGGCGCGTTCCCGTACTCGGAGATGTCGCGCGAGAAGAACCGGTACGTCCTCCAGGACGTCGGCCGGCTCACCAAGGCCCGGGGCATCACGGTGACGTGGCCGGTCGACCGCGCCCCGGTGTGGGAGGTCCCGCACCTGGGATATCTGGTCGCGCAGGAGCACGGCCTGGCGCACGAGTACATCACCGCGGTGTACGAGGCCCGGTTCGGCGCGGGGCTCGACATCTGCGACCGGCGGACCATCGCGGACATCGGCGGGCGGCTCGGCATCGACCGCGATCTGATCGCGGACGCGAGCGACGACGCCGATCTGCGCGCCGAGGGCGTGCGGATCCTGATGGACGTGTGCAAGGACGGGGTCTTCGGCGTGCCGTTCTTCGTCCACGGCTACACGCGCTTCTGGGGCCTGGACCGGCTCGACGACTTCGTGAGCCACCTGGCGGCCAAGAAGGCCCCGGCGCTCGCCCTCGTGGAGCCGTCCGGCGCGGTGGGTCTGGGCCGGTCGGTCGAGGACGCGCACGCGGGCGGCTGCGGCTGACCCCACCGCCCGCAACCGGCCGTCCGCCGGCGGACCGTACGGCAGCCCGTCCCGTTCCCTCGTCCGAGGGCCGCGGGGCGGGCTGTCGTCCTTCCCGCCCGGATCCGCCCTCCCCCGCGGCTGACAACCGCCTGACGGTGGACGGACCGGTACCGGAATCTGGATACGATCCTTGCAGCCACGGGTTAAGCGGACTCAACGAACCTAAGGGGAAGCCCACATGACCGGCGCCGTCATCGCCATCGCCATCGTTTTGATCGTCATCGGCGGCATCACGGCGAGCGTGGTCGCGTACTTCAGACTGCAGCGCCACCGCGCGGACGCCGTCGCCATGGCCGAGTACCGCAGGCTCGCCGAGGAGGCCGTCGCCAACCAGGACGTGCTCCTGGGCCAGCTGGCCGAGCTCAACGACCGGGTGAAGTCGGTCGAGAGCCTGCTGCGCAGCGTCGACTGACCGCGCGGCGGGGCTGTCAGCTCCGCGTCAGCGAGCGCCGGAAGCATGAAGGCACGGGCCGTCGGGGTCCGTACCTCCATACGACTCGGATACCGGAGTTCGCGACGTGTCGAATCCTTTTGATGACCAGGACGGAACCTTTCTCGTACTGGTGAACGACGAAGGCCAGCACTCCCTCTGGCCCGCCTTCGCCGAGCAGCCCGCCGGCTGGACGGTGGCGCTCTCCGAAGGCCCCCGCGACGCCGCCCTCACCTATGTCGAGGAGCACTGGAGCGACATGCGCCCGCGCAGCCTGCGCGAGGCCGCCGGAGCACAGGCTTCTTGAGCATCCGTCGGTTCGCCCGCAGGCCGGAGGAACAACAGTGAGCATGGCGATTCAGGCGGAAGGGCTGCGCAAGCGCTACAAGCAGCACGAAGCGCTCAGCGGTGTCGACCTCGCGGTTCCCAGCGGCACGGTGTTCGGTCTGCTGGGCCCCAACGGGGCGGGCAAGACGACCACGGTGCGCACGCTGGCCACCCTCAACGAGCCGGACGGCGGGCGCGCCGAGGTGGCGGGGTTCGACGTGGTGCGCGAGCCGCGCGAGGTGCGGCGGCGGATCGGTCTGGCCGGCCAGTACGCGGCGGTGGACGAGCTCCTCACCGGGCGGGAGAACCTCGTCCTCATCGGCAGGCTGCTCCACCTGGGCGGGCGGGCGGCGCGCGAGCGCGCCACCCGGCTGCTCTCCCGGTTCGACCTCACCGAAGCGGCGGACCGCCCCGCCCACACCTACTCGGGCGGCATGCGCCGCCGGCTCGACCTGGCGGTCTGCCTGGTCACGACGCCGTCGGTGCTCTTCCTCGACGAGCCCACCACAGGTCTCGACCCGGTCAGCAGGATGGCGCTGTGGAACGCGGTCCGCGAGCTCGTGGCGGACGGCGTGACCGTCCTGCTGACCACGCAGTACCTCGACGAGGCGGACGCCCTCGCCGACCGGATCGCCGTCGTCGACTCGGGCCGCGTCATCGCCGAGGGCACCCCGGCCGAACTCAAGCGGAAGGTCGGCGACGAGCGCCTCGAAGTCGAGGTGGCGCGCCCGGACGAGGTGGCCGCCGCGGTCACCGCGCTGCGCCGGATGTCGGCGGACGAACCCAGTGTCGACGCGGAGCGCCGCCTGGTCTCCATCGCGCTCGGCGACGGGATGACGGGCATCGCGAACGCGGCCACCGCACTACGACAGGAGGGCGTGGAGGTGGTCGATTTCGCGCTGCGCAGGCCCACCCTGGACGACGTCTTCGTGACGCTCACCGGCCAGTCGGCCTGAACGGTTTCCTTGCGAACCAGCTTATCAACGGGGGCAGTTATGCAGAGAATTCACTTCACCGCTGCCGATATAGCCAAGACGAGACTCAAGACCACCGCAGGACCCCTCATCGAGACGGCCTTCGCACACGGCCTGCTGGGCAAGGGCGTCCCGCCGGCGTACGCGCGCTGGCGCAAGCAGGTCGCCAAACGGCTGCCGTCCTGGCCGCGGCTGCGGTCGGGGGGCGTCAGCCTCGTCAACGATCCAGAAGCGCTCCTCGATCTGATCGAGCACAACGGGAGCGGAAGCGGGCCGGGCGCCGACACCGCCGACGCGGCCGGCCAGGACGCCCTGGTGGCCCAGTTGTCCGCCTATCGGGAGGCCGCGGGCCTCTCCGAGGTGTGGCAGGCCGCGATCGCGCCGTACTGGGACCACATGGAGGCGTACCTCCAGGTCGAGTGCGAGGCGCGCGGACGGGTGGTGATGGCCGGAGGGATCGGACTGCTCCTGGCCACTCTGCACCCGCGGATCAAGTGGCGCTCGCAGGTCCTGGAGATCCCCGGCGGCCCCGACGAGGACATCCACCTCGACCGGCGCGGCCTGGTCCTGACCCCGTCGGTCTTCCTCAACCACCGGCCGGCCCAGCTCACCGGCAAGCGCAGCGAGGGCGGCGAGCTGGTGCTGGCCTTCGCCGCGCCGCCGGACGTGCAGCGGGCGGCCAACCTGTGGGACGAGCCCGACGACAGCGCCCAGTCCCTCGGCGCGCTGGTCGGCCAGACCCGGGCCGCCGCGCTGCGGGTGCTGCGGGCCACCTGCACGACCAGCCAGCTCGCCCACCGGCTCGGCATCTCGGCGGCCGGCGCGAGCCAGCACACCACGGTGCTGCGCCAGACCGGTCTGATCACCACCCGCCGCATCCGCAACACGGTGCTGCACACGGTGACCCCGCTCGGCCTTGCCCTGCTCGACGGCCTGCCCGCCCGCTCCACCGCGGAGCGGGTGCCCGCGCAGGGCTCGCCGGCCGAGCTGTGGCACCACACCCTGGCCGCCATCCCCCAGCAGACGCGGGTCGCCCAGGCCGCCTGGTGATCTGACCGGCCCCGTTTTCGCGCCTGTCACCTCCGTACGACGAATCCCCCGGCCACCCTTGGGTTGCCGGGGGATTCGTCGTACGGAAGGCCGGTCCGTCACTCCCGCAGGCCGACCATCGTGCCGGGCCGGCTGCGCAGGACGAGCGCGGCGGAGATCAACGTGGTGACGAGCGTCAGGACGAAGGCGGCGGCCACCACCGTGACGAAGATCCACGGGGAGCCGTCCGGGACCGGCGAGCCCAGCACGCTCAGGCTCAGCGGCACCAGGGTCAACACCGCGACCAGCGCCCCCAGGACGAGTCCCGCGACCGCGACCAGGACCGCCTCGACCGTCATCATGCGCAGCACCTGCCGCCGGGTAGCCCCGATGAGACGTTGCAGCATGAACTCGCGGCGCCGCTCGGTGGTCGCCAGGACCTGCGTGTTGATCAGGGCGATCGTCGCGTAGCCGACGACCACACCGAGCACCAGATAGGCCATCCAGGCCTGGGTGTCGTCCTGGCTCTGGTGCACCGCGCTGACGGTGGCACGGGGCAGCACGCTGAGCCCGGGGTGGGCCGGCGCGAGCGCGGACAGGCTCTGGGCGAGCCGGCCGGGGTCGGTGCCCTTGGCGGCGGTCACCGCGATCTGCGGGACCAGGCCCGCGTCGGTGTGCTGGACCAGGAGCGACGCCGGGAGCAGCGCGGTCTCGTATCCGCGACGCGTGTCGATGGTGGCGACCAGTTTGAGGGAGACCTCGGCGCCGTCGCCGAGCCGCATCGGGACCATGTCGCCGAGGTGGAACCCGCCGGTCCGGGAGACCGGCAGGGCGACGCTGTCGCCGTGCAGGGTGGCGAGGCTGCCGGTGGTGGCGCGGAAGGCGGTGGTGGCGGCCACGCCTTCGGCGGTGACGCCCTGCATCGGCATCTCGGTGGGCTCGAAGTCGCCCTCGTCGATCGCGGCCTGCGAGGGCGGAGTCTTGGGCTCCAGGTAGCCGAGGCTGGAGATCTGCGCGGAGGCGGCCCCGACTCCCGGCTGGTTCTTGATGGTGTCCACCATGGACAGCGGGAGGCCACCGGAGACGGAGGTGACCGCGAGGTCGGCCCGCATGTTGTCGTTGAACGCCTCCTCGGCGCCGCTCGACTGGGTGGTCTGGAGGTAGATCAGCGCGGTGGCCAGTCCGGTGGCGAGCATGACGGGCATCACCGCTCCGGCCAACCGCCCGATCCGCGCCTTGGCGTTGAGCGTGGCAAGGCGGCCGGAGAGTCCGGTCAGCGCGCGCAGCGGCGCGCGGAGCACGGCGGTGATCACCTTGGCGAGGCCCGGTCCGAGCAGTCCGAACCCGGCGGTCCACAGCATCGCGGCCGGGGTCGCGGTGCTGCCGGCGGTGGGCCCCGACATGTTCGCGGTGACGAGCGCGAGCGTGGTGCCGCCGCCGAGGAAGAGCAACGCGAAGACGACCCGCGGGACGCTGACCCACTTGCGTTGCAGAGTGGCTTCGGCGAGCGCCTCGGTCGGCCGGGTGCGGGCCGCGCCGCGCGCCGAGATGAAGGCCGCGCCGAGCGCGGTGAGCAGCGCCGCGCCGACGCCGATCACCAGGGGGATCCAGCCGGCGCGGTACGCCAGGGCGTCGGGCACCACGCCGCCGTCGGCGAACGCGGCGAGCAGCCACCGGCCGACGTGCGGGCCGGGGTAGCAGGCGAGGCCGGTGGCGAGGGCCGCGATGAACAGGGTCTCGCCGAGGATCATCCTGCGCAGTTGGCCGGGTGTGGTGCCGATCGCCCGCAGCAGCGCCATCTCGCGCTGGCGCTGCTGGATCGAGAGGCCGGTGGTGCTGGAGACCACGAAGACGGTGACCATCGCGGAGAGCCCGCCGAACACCGAGGCCAGGGTGATCAGTTTGGAGCTGTCGGTGACGATGGAGGGGTTCTCGGCCCAGCCGCGGTGGTCCCCGGTCAGGACTTTGACGGGGCCGGTGCCGGCCGCCTTCTTGATCTCCGACACGATCTGGCCGCGGTCGGCTCCGGCCGCGGTGAGCACGCCGATGTTGTCGAGTTTGCCGGGCCGCCCGGTGAGTTGCCCAGCCTGCTGGTCGGAGAGGAACAGCGCGTCGGACTCGCCGGATCCGGTGGCGAGACCGGAGACCGTGAGCTCCTTCGCGCCGCCGTGGACGAGGAGTTGGATGTGCCGGCCCGGGGTGAGGCCGGCCTTCGCCGCGAGCCTCGCGTCGAGCACGACCTGCCCGGCCCCGGTGGGCGCGGTGCCCGCGGTGAGCCGGTAGGGGGCGAGCCTCGCGGAGGACCAGCCGTGGCCCGAGACCTTGACGGGCGCGGTCGTACCGCCGCCCGGCGCCACGGTGGCGTCGAAAGAGAGGTCCGGCACCGCGTCGGCCACGCCCGGCAGCGCGGCGATGGTGGTGGCCAGGGAGGCGTCGAGGTGGACGCGTTCGGTGAAGACGCTGTCGCCGCCGGTGCCGGGGTGGTCCTGGTCGCCGGTGACCACGATCGGCGCCGCGCCGAGTCGCCCGGGGGGCGCGGCGGCGTGCAGGCCGGTCTCGAAGAGGCCGCCGCAGCCGATCACGATGGCCGCGCCGAAGAACAGCGCGATGAACGAGGCGATGAAACCGCCCTTGTGGAAGCGCAGGGTGCGCAGCGCGATCCTGATCACCGGGGCACCCCGTGTCCGGCGCGGACCGAGGCGGAGTCCTGGCCCCAGGCGCCGAGGTGGGTCATGCGTTCGGCGACCTGGTCGGCGGTGGGCCGGTCGAGGTGGCTGACGAACTGCCCGTCGGCGAGGAAGAGCACGCGGTCGGCGTGGGAGGCGGCGACCGGGTCGTGGGTGACCATCACCATGGTCTGGCCGGCCTCGCGGACCGCCTCGCGCAGCAGCATCAGCACTTCGCGGGCGGCGTAGGTGTCGAGGGCGCCGGTCGGTTCGTCACCGAAGATGACGGCGGGTTTGGTGATCAGGGCGCGGGCGATGGCGACGCGCTGCTGCTGGCCGCCGGAGAGCTCGCCCGGCCGGCTGTTCCGCTTGTCCGCGAGGCCGACGCGTTCGAGGACCTCGTGCACGGCGGCCTTCTTGGGCCGGTGGCCGGCGAGCCGCAGCGGCAGCGCGACGTTGTCGACCACGGTGAGGGCGGGCAGCAGGTTGAACGCCTGGAAGATGAAGCCGATCCGCTCGCGGCGCAGCGTGGTCAGCTCGCGCTCCTTGAGCGGTGAGAGGTCCACTCCGTCGAGCAGGACCGTCCCCGAGGTGGGCCGGTCGAGTCCGGCGGCGCAGTGCAGGAACGTGGACTTGCCGGAGCCGGAGGGCCCCATCACCGCGGTGAAGGTGCCGCGCGGCAGGCCCAGGGTCACCCCGTCGAGGGCGGCGACCTGGTTCTTGGACCCGCCGTAGACCTTGCGTACGGATTCGAGTCGTACGACGTCGTGGTGGTGCTGCGGATTCGGCGTCCCCGTCATGAGCTGTGTCCTTCGCTGAGGGTGCGCCCGGTCGTCGGGCGGGTCGATACGAGCGCCAGAGGGCCGGGCTCGATGAGGATGGCCTTGGCCCGCGCCAGGGGGTCGGGCGGCGGGCGCAGCAGCCGGTGGGCGACGGTGAGGTGGAGTCGGGCCGCCGCGATCACCAGATGGCTTGCGTACAGGGCGACGGCGAGGCAGAGGACCGCCACGAGCAGGGCGGCGGGCAAGGTGTCGATCCACACGCCGGCGCCGCCGTTCTTGGGTCCGCCCACCCACAGGCCCATGGGGTGGCTCCCGTCGGCGCGCTGGGAGTGGGCGGTCCAGAACCACAGCGGCAGTGAGACGCCGAGGAGCAGCCCGAGCCACACCACGAGCGCGAGGGCGTCGAGCAGCAGCAGGAAGGGGAAGAGCAGCACCAGGCAGGCGATGTCGCGGAAGGTGACCGGGTCGCCGCAGCGCGCCTTGAACTGCCCGACGAGGCCCGGCTTGTCGGCCTCCCGGTAGGCGTACGGCACGGGCTCGTCCACGAGCAGCGCGCGGCCGCGTTCGACCTGGGCGCAGCAGCGGACGACCCACGCCGAGCCGACGGTCAGCGCCACGGTGACGGTGAGCTGCATGAAGACGGCGCCGAGCACGACGGCGGTGGCCGCGATCGCGAACAGGACGGGGCCCGTCACCAGATAGCTGGCCAGGTATCCCGTGGCGTGCCAGGGCGCGGGGGAGAGGAACGTTCGCAGGGGGTTGCGCCGCAGCGGAAGCCGGCGGCCGGCCCTGATCGCGATCATCCGACGCTCCGCAAAAGGTTCTCGATCGACTTCATCCGCTCGTCGAGCGCGCCGAGCTGGGTGCGGAGCGCCTCCTGGACCGCGGGAAACTCCTCGGCCAGTTTGCGGAACTCGGCCATGGCGACCGCGTCGGCGCGATGGCGCAGCAGCCGGAAGTAGGCGACCACGCTCCCCGTGATCCCGCCCACGACGAGCAGGGTGATGGTGATGGTGATGACGGCGCCGGTCATGCGGCGGTCCCCTTCTTCATGGTGGCGGGCCCTTCGGTGTCCTGGGCGACGGCCCCGACGATCGTGGCCAGATCGATGTGCAGGTCGAACGGCGCCAGCTCGAAGTACTTCAACGCCTTGCCGTCCGCGGAGAGTTCGAGGTTGCTCACGACCAGTTCGGCTTTTTCCAGCCGTTCCAGGTGCATGTGGAGCAGCGGCCGCGACATCTCCAGGCGGCGGGCCAGCTCGCTGACGTACAGCCTGCCGTCGGCGAGCTCGGCCATGGCGCGCAGCCGGTGCCGGTGCCCCACCGCGGCGAGAACTGCCAGCAGATCGTCGCTCGTCATGACTCACCTCTCCCGGTATCCCGAAGCCTGTAAGCTGAGACTTACACATGACGATGCATGCGGTCAAGGGAAAGCCCCAGCAGACCGGTGCCGGCCGGTTCCGGAGCGGCGGTGGGCCTCAACTCCCCTTCCCCGTACGGCAGAAGGGGCGCCGGCGCGAATGCGCGAAGGCCCGACCCCCGGGGAAGGGGCGGACCTGTGGCGCTGTGCCGTGGGGGAAGGGCCAGGGGGTGTCTGACGGATCAGGGCCGGTCAGTCACCCTCTGGGTCAGAGCCGGGACCAGGACCGGAACTGACGCAGCCCGTAGAGGAGCGGGGGGAGCTCGTGGTGCTGGGTGAGCAGGCGGGCCTCGCCGAAGACGGTGACGTGGTCGCCCGTGCGGTGCACGGCGGACACATCGCAGTCGGCGACGGTGTGCGCGTCACGCACCAGGTGCGGGCCGCCGGCGTCCGTCTCCTGCTCCCAGGGGACCAGGTGGAACCGCTCGGGGTTGCCGGAGGCGAACAGCTCTGCCGTGTCCTGGGCGCCTTCGTGCAGCAGGTTCACCGCGAAGGTGCCCCGCTCCAGGATGGCTTCCAGGGTCGGGCTGCCGTGACGCAGACAGACCAGGAGCGTCGGGGGGCTGAGCGTGACGCTGCACACCGAGGAGCACGTCATGCCCCGCGGCGCCCCGTCGTGCCCGGTGGTGGTGACCACGCCGACGCCGGTCGGGAAACCACTCATCATGGCGCGGAAGCGATCGGGCGTCGCCGGGTCGGCCAACGCTTCGACGTTGAGGGCGCGTTCGGTCATCGGACACTGCTTTCTGTCGCTACGGCAAACGCCCCGGTCGTGAGGCGGCTCTCTCCCCGGTCGAGGAGATTCAGGAGCGGTCCCGTCATGGCCGTCGTCGTCAGCGCCATCACGATCAGCGCCAGGACCACCGGCCCCGTCAGGATTCCGGCGCTGAGGCCGGCCTGGAGGGCGATGAGTTCGGTGAGGCCGCGGGTGTTCATGAGGACGGCGATCCGGCGCGCCGTGCCCCGGGGCCGGCCGCTCCAGCGGGCCCCCAGATAGCCGCCGATCCCCTTGCCCAGGCAGCCGAGGACCACGGCCGAAGCGAGCAGCAGCCAGGACGTGTCGGCGAAGGAACCGGTGAGCACGGTGACGCCGGTGACCACGAAGAAGGCGGGTGCCAGTGCTGCGCCCAGCCGCGACACGGTGGTCACCGCGCGCTCCCAGGGGGCGTCCTCGCCGCCCGGGATCGCCATGCCGACCAGCGCGGCGCCGAGGATCGCGGTCATCCCCAGGTGTTCCATGGCGAGCGCCACGGCCAGGGCCGTCGCGCCCAGGAGCACCGCCGCGGTACGCGGCATCCGTACGCAGCCGTTCCGGGCGAGCCGGGTGCGCAGCCCGTACC
The DNA here is from genome assembly GCF_040651795.1 of Streptomyces sp. NPDC048361. Classification (NCBI taxonomy): domain Bacteria; kingdom Bacillati; phylum Actinomycetota; class Actinomycetes; order Kitasatosporales; family Streptomycetaceae; genus Streptomyces; species Streptomyces sp. NPDC048361. Next base: position 6,804 of record NZ_JBEZKW010000104.1, on the reverse strand, counting down.
GGACGGCCAGCGCGCACACCCCGCCGAACGCGAGCGCGCGCAGCGAGTGCAGGACACCGTCGAGGCTGCCCTTGCCGAGGCTGATGGCGAGCGTCAGCAGCAGCCAGCCCACCGCGTCGATCACGATGGCCGCGGCGAGCGCGGTCTGTCCTGCGGGCGTCCCGGTCCTGCCCCGGTCCGCGAGGATCCGGGCCATGACGGGGACGGCGGTGATGGACATCGACACCGCCACCACCAGCACGAAGGCGGGGAGCGGGGCGCTGCCGCGCGCCGCGGTGTCGTCGCCGACCACGACCAGGCCGGCCAGGGCGAGCCCGGTGAGCAGCGGCACCGCCAGCGCGCCGACCGCCACCCGCAGGGTGGAGCCGCGCGGCGCCTTCCCGGAGGCCGCGCCCAGCTTGTGGGCGAGGCCGACCAGGAACAGGACGAGTCCGGCCTGCGACACCACCTTGAGCACGTCGAACACGGAGGCCGGAAGCACCGCGTCGAGGGCGGGCCGTCCGAAGAGGGCGATCACGGCGGGTCCGCAGAGCAGACCCACCACGATCTCCCCGATCACCTCGGGCTGACGCAGCGTCCTGGCGAGGGCCCGGCCCGCCAGGGCGATGAGCAGGATGACGGCGAGCGCCACTGTGACGTGGGCGATGCGCGGCGCTTCGCCGATGAACCTTCCCAGCGTTTCCATGGCTCGGCCCGTCGCCCGCTCAGTGGTGCTGCGCGAAGTACTCGTACGCCTTGGGGAGCGTCTCGGTCAGCCGGCGGGTCTTCTCGCGGATCTCGGCGAACTCCCGCTCCGCCGCGCCCGGGTCGGAGAGCGCGAGCGCGGGGGACGGCTTCATTTCGATGCCTCCCATACCGAGCAGGACGCACATGTACGAATAGGCGGGCAGGCCGTGGTAATAGGGGAAGATGCTCTCGGAGTCCGGGACCTGGGTCTTCCACATCTCCAGCCGCTCGGCGAGCGCGTCGGGAACGGCCCGGGTCTTGGTGTCCTTCCAGTACTGCGTGTCCTGGCGCTTTGCCGAGACATAGTGCAGAACCAGGAATTCGCGAATGCCGTCCATGACGTGGGCGACGGAACGGTTGTAGAGCGTGCGCTGGTTCGGGTTCCAGTCCTCGTTCGGGAAGTTCTTGGCGATCTGCTCGATGGCATGGTGGATGAAGAAGATGCCGGTGGATTCCAGCGGCTCGACGAATCCACTGGAAAGGCCGACGGCCACGCAGTTGTTGACCCAGGAATTGCGGCTGCGGCCGATGCGCATATTGATGTGGTTGGCGTTGACGTCCGCCGCGGCGGGACCGACGAACTCGCGCAGGGTGCGCTCGGCGTCCTCGGGCGAGAGGTAGTCCTTGGCGTAGACGTACCCGGTGCCGACCCGGCCCATCAGCGGGATCGTCCAGATCCAGCCGGCGTCCTGGGCGGTGGCGGTGGTGCACGGCAGGATGCCGCGCTTCTCCATGTCCATCGGGACCTGGAGGGCGACCGCGCTGTCGTTGGGCAGCGTGTCCTTGTAGGAGATGAACGGCTCGTCGAGCGCCTTGTTGATGAGCAGCGCGCGGAAGCCGGTGCAGTCGATGTACAGATCGCCGGTGATGTCGCCGTGGTCGGCGGTGGTGACGCCGCTGATCCAGCCGCGGTCGTCCAGGTTGACCTGCTTGACGTCGTCGACGATGTGCTTGACGCCGCGCTCCACCGAATACTTCGTGAGGTACTTGGCGAGCAGCGCCGCCTCGAACTGGTAGGCGTACGGGAACTGGGTCTTGCCCTGGTGCTCGGACATGGTCAGGCCCTGCATCTCGTCCGCGCCCTCGTCGAAGGGCTGGTCGATGAGGGTGCCGTCCAGGCGCCGCGGGCTGAGCCCGGCGTCGATGACCGAGGGCATCACGAAGCAGTCCTTGTCGAACCGGTCCGTCGGGCCCTGCTGGAGCCACCAGTCGGTGAGCGGGAAGCCGTTGACCGACCGCATCTGCTCGAACGGGTGGTAGAAGTAGTGGCCCTTCTCGCGCCAGTTCTCGAACCGCACCGCGAGCTTGTACGTCGCGTTGCAGGCCGGCATCCAGTCCTTCTCCTTGAGTCCGAGGAACTCGAAGAAGTGGCGGATGTCGCTGAAGGTGGCCTCGCCGACGCCGACCGCGCCGACATGCCCCGACTCCACGAGCGTGATGTCCATGCGTTCCCCGAACGCGGCCTTGAGGTACGAGGCCGTCATCCATCCTGCGGTACCGCCACCCACGATCACGACTTTGTTGAGCACTGGTGACTCCCCTGTTCGGTAGCTCGATGAGTTCCGGGCAGTGGCTCCGGCCCCTGGAGTGAATGTGCTGGGTGGCGCCACCGGGAAAGGACACTACGGCCGGGTCAAATCGGCGCACAGATCCTTAAGTGATGACCGAAAAGCGCAGGTGGGGCCGGTTAGAACGCCAGTTGGCGGCGGCGCGGCGGGGTGCCGGCGGGACGTCAGCCCTGTGTCAGTGCCGATGACGAGCATGAAACGCGGGGTTACCGGGTGGGAATAGCTCCGCCCGCCCGCTGCAATGGAGAGTTGGATGACAAAGGAAGAACTTGTCCCACCGTTCGCCGTGATCCCTGGCTCGCAGGTCCACAGCATTCTCACCGGTCATGAGCAGCGCACCATTGATCTGGTGGAGGCCGCCTACCGGGTGCACGGCGAGGGCGACACGGTCAACCCACCGTCGTATTTCCTGCGCTTTCCGGACCGCCCCTCCTCCCGGATCATCGCGCTGCCCGCCTCCATCGGGGGCGAGACCCGGGTCGACGGGCTGAAGTGGATCTCCAGCTTCCCGGAGAACGTGGCCGCGGGCATCCCCCGCGCCTCCGCGGTACTCGTGCTCAACGACCATGACACGGGGTATCCCCTGGCGTGCCTGGAGAGCTCCATCATCAGCGCCGCGCGCACGGCGGCCTCGGCGGCGCTCGGCGCCGACCTGCTCTCCCGGGCCCCGGGACGCACCCGGCCCCGGCGGGTCGGGTTCATCGGTACGGGATTCATCGCGCGCCACATCCACACCTATCTCGCGGGGGCCGGCTGGTCCTTCGACGAGGTGGGGGTGCACGACCTGTCCGCCGCGTACGCGGGCGGCTTCCGCTCCTACCTGGAGGGGTCCGGCGAGAGCGGGCGGATCACCGTGCACGACAGCGCCGAGGAGCTGATCCGCTCCTCGGACCTGGTGGTCTTCGCGACCGTCGCGTCCGCTCCGCACGTCCACGACCCCGACTGGTTCACGCACAACCCGGTGGTCCTGAACATCTCGCTGCGCGACCTGGCGCCCGAGGTGCTGCTCGCCTCGGCCAACGTGGTCGACGACATCGAGCACTGCCTGAAGGCCGACACCTCCCCGCACCTGACCGAACAGCTCACCGGAACAAGGGAGTTCATCGACGGCACGCTCGCCGAGGTGATGGCGGGGAAGGTGGAGATCCCGGCGGACCGGCCGGTGGTGTTCTCGCCGTTCGGGCTCGGGGTCCTGGACCTCGCGGTCGGCAAGTTCGTGTACGACGAGGTGCTCGCACGGGGCGAACTCCATGTGATCGAGGGCTTCTTCCACGAGGTGGACCGGTACGGCGGCGCCGGCGCGTCCCGTGGCCGTTCCTGAGGCGAGGGGGCCCAAGTGCCGGTGATCTCCGTACCGGAGGACTTCCACACGGAGGATCTCTATGTGGACCTGCGGTCCGTCCTGGACGCTCCGCTGTACCTGAAGTGCGAAGGCTTCAACTTCGCCGGGTCGATCAAACTCAAGGCGGCGCGGTCGATGATCGCGGACGCCGAGCGCAAGGGGCTCCTCACACGGGACTCGGTGATCGTCGAGTCGTCGTCGGGGAACCTCGGGGTCGCCCTGAGCATGATCGCGGCGAGCCGGGGCTACTCGTTCCTGTGCGTCACGGACACCCGCTGCAACCTCAACACCAGACGGTTGATGGAAGCGATGGGTGCCCAGGTGCACACCATCACCGAGCCCGATCCCGAGAGCGGGTTCCTCGGTGCCAGACTCGACTACGTACGCACGCTCTGCGCATCGGACAGCCGCCATGTGTGGCTCAACCAGTACGCCAACCCGTGCAACTGGCAGGCGCACTACCGCAGTACGGCGCCGGCCATCGCCGAACGCTTCCCGGATCTCGACGTGCTCTTCGTCGGGGCGGGCACCACCGGGACGCTGATGGGCTGCGCCCGCTACTTCAAGGATTCGGGTCTGCCGGTCACCGTGGTCGCCGTCGACTCGGTCGGCTCGGTCACCTTCGGCGGGCCCGCCTCACCCCGGATGATCCCGGGCCTCGGCTCCGGCGTACCGCCGCAGCTGCTCGACACGTCGTTCGTGGACGACGTGGTGCATGTCCCGGAGATCGACACGATCCGGGTGGCCCACCGGCTCGCCGCGGGCGGCTTCCTCTTCGGGGGCTCCACCGGCAGCGTCATCTCCGGCGCGATCGGCTGGCTGGCGGAGAACCGGGACGGCAGACCCTGCACGGCCGTGGCCGTCTCACCGGATCTGGGCGAGCGCTATCTCGACTCGATCTACCAGAGCAACTGGGTGAGCGAGCTCTACGGGGCGCACGCCCTGAACTTCAGCCCCGCCCAGGCGCACGGCTGACGCTGTATCACTTCCCCTTTCCCGGAGCGGCCTTGGCGGCCCCCGTGACCCGCACCGCGGGTGACGGGGGCCGCCGCGCGTGCGTCCGGTCCCCGCCGTGACGCCGCCGCGGGGGTCGCCCGCGAACATCACCCCGCCAGGGTTGACGGCCCGCAACGTCACATGTAATTCTCCACTTACACCCGTTGGTCGACAGTGACTGCAGTGCAGGATTCGGGCGGTGGCGACCTCGAAGGAGCTGGGTTCAGTGAAGAAGCAGCCAATCACCGTAAGGGTGGCGAGCTGGAGTGCCCTGCACCCAGGGCGGGCCATCATCGGCTGGTTCGTCTTCGTCGCCCTGTGCCTCATCATCGGCGGTGCCGTCGGTACGGTCGACGCCGGGGACAAGGACTACTGGGTGGGAGAGGCCGGCCACGCCGAGTCGATCGCCACCGAGGGCGATCTCCAGCACAGGTCCGCCGAGCGGATCATGATCACCGACCCGTCCGGCGCGGCGCCCGGAGCGGCCGCGCAGAGCGCCGCGCAGGACATCGCGGCCCGGATGAAGCAGCTCCCCGAGGTCGGCCAGGTCGCCGCCCCGGTCCGCTCGGCCGACGGCGGGATGCTCATGGTCGAAGTGACCATGAAGGGCCTGCGCCTTGAGGCCCAGCAGCACATCCAGCCGCTGCTCGACCAGACGGCCGAGGTGCAGAAGAAGCACCCGGACGTAAAGGTCGAGGAGTCCGGTGACGCCTCGGTCGAGAGGGGCCTGGACACGTCCCGCGACGACGACCTCGCGGCATCGGAGAAGATCACCTTTCCGATCACCCTGATCACCCTGCTGGTGGTGTTCGGTTCGCTGATCATGGTCGGGGTGCCACTGCTGCTCGCGGTCTCCTCGATCGGCGCCGCGATGGGCCTGTCCCAGCTGATCTCGCACCTGGTGCCCGACGCGGGAGTCGGAAAGAGCGTCATCCTGCTGATCGGCATGGCCGTCGGCGTCGACTACACGCTCTTCTACCTCAAGCGGGAACGCGAGGAACGGGCCCTGGCCGGCGGCCGGTTGAGCCCCGAGGCGCTGGTCGGCATCGCGGCCGCCACATCGGGCCGGGCGATCGCGGTCTCCGGTCTCGCCGTGGCCCTGTCCACCGCCACCCTCTTCCTCGCCACCGACATCGTCTTCACCTCGCTCGCGGTCGCCACCATCGTGGTGGTCCTGGTCGCGGTCCTCAGCTCCATGACGGCGCTGCCCGCCCTGCTGGTCGTGATCGGCCGGCGCCTGGACCGCAAGAGCGCCCGCGCCGTGACGAAGGGCAAGCGGCCCAAGCACCACAAGAACGAGGGGACGGGCCGGATGTGGTCCGCGCTCCTGAAGCCCGCACGGACCCGGCCCGCGGCCACCCTGCTGATCTCGGTGCTCGTCATGGCCGGCCTCGCGGCCCCCGCGTTCGGCATGCACCTGCGGGTCCTGAACCTGGCCACCCAGTCCCGGCAGATCCCGGAGCTGAAGACCTACGACCGTCTCAACGAAGCCTTCCCCGACCTGCTGGCCGAGCACTGGGTGATGGTGCGCGACAACGACCCCGGTGAGAAGACCCGGGTGCAGTCGGCCCTCAAAGAGCTGGCCGCCAAGGCGCAGGCCGACCCGATGTTCTCCAAGAAGCCGCCCGGGCTGCAGACCACACCCGACGGCCGGATCAGCGTCATGACCCTGTCCGTCCCGTACGACCTGAGCTCGTCCCAGGCGCACGACTCACTGAAGGAGCTGCGCCAGACCTATCTGCCGGACACACTCGGCAAGGTGCCGGGCGCCGACTTCGGGGTCAGCGGTCCGGTCGCCCAGGACGCGGACTATCTCGCCCACCAGAACGACAAGTTGCCCATCGTCGTCGGGTTCCTGCTCCTGCTGACCTTCATCCTGACGCTGTGCGTCTTCGGCTCGGCGACCATCGCCGCGCTCGGCGTGCTGCTCAACCTGCTCTCCGTCGGCGCCTCGTTCGGTCTGGTCGTCGTCTTCTTCCAATGGGGCCTGGCCTCCACGGTGTTCGGCTTCGAGGACAGCGCCACCCATGCGATCGGCTCGCGTGTGCCGCTCTTCCTCTTCGTGATCCTGTTCGGCCTCTCGATGGACTACCAGGTCTTCGTGGTCAGCCGGATCAAGGAGGCCGCGATGAACGGCGTGCCCACCCGGCAGGCGGTCATCGACGGCATCGG
>NZ_JBEZKW010000103.1:0-17762 GCF_040651795.1 Streptomyces sp. NPDC048361 | reverse complement strand
CGCTGTACTTCTCGCGGCCGATCGAGCACGTCGACTACGTCCTGGCCAAGTTCTCCGCCATGGCCCTCACCCCGGCTCAACCACCCCCACCACCGGCAACAGCCGGGACGGCGCGGGCCGGTGCAGAAGAAGGAGGGGGTTCAAGTAGGTGCGGTCTCTCAGGAGGCCCCAGTGGAGGCAGCCCGTCGGGCAGTGGGACGGGGTGTCCGTGGTCGTGGCCACCAGCTGGCCCGGGGTGACCGTGGTGCCCTCGGGCACCAGAGGGCGTACTGGTTCGTAGGTGGTTCTCAGAGGTGGGGACGCCGGGCCGGCCAGGGTGATCGTGAGGACTCCCTGGCCTGCGACCTGGCCCGCGAAGGTGACGTGGCCCGCTGCGGCCGCCCGGACCGGTGTGTCCGGGGGTGCGGCCAGGTCGATGCCGCGGTGGCCGGGTCCGTAGGGCGTGGCGGGCGGGGACCAGGGGTGGACGACGGCGGGCGGGGTCACGGGCCAGGTGGCTGCTGCCGTCAGGGCGAGGAGGAGAAGGGCTCGGTACATGGGTTCAGGGTCCCGCCGAGGGTGCCTGCGGGGGGATCTTGGTCGTGATCTGTGGAGTACTGGGCGGTTGTGGACAGCACCGTCACCCGGCACTGTGCGGGTCCCGTACACTTCTTGTGGCGATCCGGGCGACCGGATCGACTTCGCACGCCCCGCCGGCGGTCTCACCACTATCGCCGGCCGCGCCTCTCGGTCCTCCCCCTCGCGGGTTCAGGGCACGGCGCACCGGGGCGTCAGGCGCGGCAGCCGACCGGCGGCCGCGGTAACCGAGTACCTCAAGGAGTACGGCCATGGCCGTCGTCACGATGCGGGAGCTGCTGGAGAGCGGCGTCCACTTCGGTCACCAGACCCGTCGTTGGAACCCGAAGATGAAGCGCTTTATCTTCACGGAGCGCAACGGCATCTACATCATCGACCTGCTCCAGTCGCTGTCGTACATCGACCGCGCCTACGAGTTCGTCAAGGAGACCGTCGCGCACGGCGGCTCCATCATGTTCGTCGGCACCAAGAAGCAGGCGCAGGAAGCGATCGCCGAGCAGGCGACGCGCGTGGGCATGCCCTACGTCAACCAGCGCTGGCTCGGCGGCATGCTGACCAACTTCTCCACCGTCTACAAGCGTCTGCAGCGCCTCAAGGAGCTCGAGCAGATCGACTTCGAGGACGTCGCGGCCTCGGGTCTCACCAAGAAGGAGCTCCTGGTCCTCTCGCGCGAGAAGGCCAAGCTGGAGAAGACCCTCGGTGGTATCCGCGAGATGTCGAAGGTTCCCAGCGCCGTCTGGATCGTCGACACCAAGAAGGAGCACATCGCCGTCGGTGAGGCGCGCAAGCTCCACATCCCGGTCGTGGCGATCCTCGACACGAACTGCGACCCCGACGAGGTCGACTACAAGATCCCGGGCAACGACGACGCGATCCGTTCCGTCACCCTGCTCACCCGCGTGATCGCCGACGCCGTCGCCGAGGGCCTCATCGCCCGCTCCGGCCAGGCCACGGGCGACTCGAAGCCGGGCGAGAAGGCGGCCGGCGAGCCGCTCGCCGAGTGGGAGCGCGACCTGCTCGAGGGTGACAAGAAGGCTGACTCCGAGGAGTCCGCCGAGGCCCCCGCCGCCGACGCCGCTCCGGCCGCCGAGGCCGAGAAGCCGGTCGAGGCCGCTGCCGAGGCTCCCGCCGCGGAGGCCGCCGAGGCTCCGGCCGCCGAGGCCACCGAGGCTCCGGCCACGGACGCCGAGCAGGCCTGACCCTTCACCGGGACCCACAGGTTCGGTAGTTGACGGCGGGGGCCACAAGCCCCCGCCGTCGACCCGTAGCCCCGCAGATCTTCGTAGATCTTTCTAGACTCCGAGAGAGAAACACAGACTCATGGCGAACTACACCGCCGCTGACGTCAAGAAGCTCCGTGAGCTCACCGGCGCCGGCATGATGGACTGCAAGAAGGCCCTGGACGAGGCCGACGGCAACGTCGACAAGGCCGTCGAGGCCCTGCGCATCAAGGGTCAGAAGGGCGTCGCCAAGCGCGAAGGCCGTTCTGCCGAGAACGGCGCCGTCGTCTCCCTCATCGCCGACGACAAGCACTCCGGTGTCCTGGTCGAGCTGAAGTGCGAGACGGACTTCGTCGCCAAGGGTGACAAGTTCCAGGCCGTCGCCACGAAGCTGGCCGAGCACGTCGCCGCCACCTCGCCGGCCGACCTGGCCGCGCTGCTCGCCTCCGAGATCGAGGCCGGCAAGACGGTTCAGGCGTTCGTCGACGAGGCCAACGCCAACCTCGGCGAGAAGATCGTCCTGGACCGCTTTGCGCAGTTCTCCGACGGCTTCGTCTCCGCGTACATGCACCGCACGATGCCCGACCTGCCCCCGCAGATCGGTGTTCTGGTCGAGCTCGACAAGGACAACGCCGAGATCGCCAAGGGCATCGCGCAGCACATCGCCGCCTTCGCGCCGAAGTACCTCACCCGTGAGGACGTTCCGGCCGAGGTCGTCGAGACCGAGCGTCGTGTCGCCGAGGAGACCACCCGCGCCGAGGGCAAGCCCGAGGCCGCGCTCCCGAAGATCGTCGAGGGTCGCGTCAACGGCTTCTTCAAGGACGCCACGCTCCTTGGCCAGCCGTACGCGCTGGACAACAAGAAGTCCGTCGAGCAGGTTCTGAAGGAGGCCGGTGTCACCCTGAAGCGCTTCTCGCGCATCAAGGTCGGCATCTGAGTCTGTTCAGCGTTCGACACTAGACCCCGCTAGGGTCTGAGGCAGTCGTCGGCCGCACACGCGACGGACGACCGCAGATCTGACGAGGAGGCCATTGCCGCTAGGGACTACGAGTACCCACCGGCAATGGCCTTCTTCGTATGTGCACGAGGAGATCTCCATGAATCAGGGCGCGGACACCCCCAAGGCCGATCACTCGGCGGACCACAAGCCCGACGACGGCAAGGTGGCCGGGCGCTTCATGCTGAAGCTTTCCGGCGAGGCGTTCGCCGGCGGCGGGGCGCTCGGTGTCGACCCCGACGTCGTGCACAACATCGCCCGCGAGATCGCCGCCGTCGTCCGCGACGGCGCACAGATCGCCGTCGTCATCGGCGGCGGCAACTTCTTCCGTGGCGCCGAGCTCCAGCAGCGCGGCATGGACCGGGCCCGCTCGGACTACATGGGCATGCTCGGAACGGTCATGAACTGCCTCGCCCTCCAGGACTTCCTGGAGAAGGAAGGCATCGACTCGCGCGTCCAGACTGCCATCACCATGGGCCAGGTCGCCGAGCCGTACATCCCGCTGCGGGCCGTACGCCACCTGGAGAAGGGCCGCGTCGTCATCTTCGGCGCCGGCATGGGCATGCCGTACTTCTCCACGGACACCACCGCCGCACAGCGCGCCCTGGAGATCGACGCCGAGGCCATGCTGATGGGCAAGAACGGGGTGGACGGCGTCTACGACTCCGACCCCCGCATCAACCCCGACGCGGTGAAGTTCGACGCCCTCGAGTACGGCGAGGTCATCACCCGCGACCTGAAGGTCGCCGACATGACCGCGATCACCCTGTGCCGCGACAACAACCTTCCGATCCTCGTCTTCGAGCTCCTGTCGGCCGGAAACATCGCGCGCGCCGTCAAGGGTGAGAAGATCGGCACGCTCGTGAGCGACCGGGGCACCCGGGCCTGACCGGGGGATGGACAATCCCCTGCCGGTCGGACACCGTGCAGGGAAAGACGCTGGTTATCCAGGGTCCAGGGCCTCAGGACGCACTGAGAGCTCCCGGCCCACCCAAGACATGCAGGAGCAAGTGGTGATCGAAGAAACCCTCCTCGAGGCCGAGGAGAAGATGGAGAAGGCCGTCGTGGTGGCCAAGGAGGACTTCGCCGCGATCCGCACCGGGCGTGCGCACCCGGCGATGTTCAACAAGATCGTCGCGGACTACTACGGTGCGCTGACGCCGATCAACCAGCTCGCCTCGTTCTCCGTGCCGGAGCCGCGCATGGCGGTCGTGACCCCGTTCGACAAGAGCGCGCTGCGCAACATCGAGCAGGCCATCCGCGACTCCGACCTGGGCGTCAACCCCAGCAACGACGGCAGCATCATCCGCGTGAACTTCCCGGAGCTGACCGAGGAGCGCCGCAAGGACTACATCAAGGTCGCGCGCACCAAGGCCGAGGACTCCAAGGTGTCGATCCGCGCCGTGCGCCGCAAGGCCAAGGATGCCCTCGACAAGCTCGTCAAGGACAAGGAGTCCGGCGAGGACGAGGTCCGCCGTGCGGAGAAGGAGCTCGACGACACCACCGCCAAGTACGTGGCGCAGGTCGACGAGCTGCTCAAGCACAAGGAAGCCGAGCTGCTAGAGGTCTGATGAACGACTCTTCCTGGGGGGCTCCGCCGAGACCCGAGTACTGGGGAACCCCCGAGGGGCCTTCCCAGGGGGCGTTCCCGGCGGGGCCTGCATACGATGCGTATGACGCCCCGCCCGTGTCGCGGACCCAGCAGATGCCCGTCGTGCCCGACGCGGGCGCGTACGGCGAAGACCGCGACGAACGTGACCGGGGGACCGCTCTGCCGGGCGGTCCTCTCTTCCGCGACGAGACGCCGCAGGAGCCCATGGCAAGCACCCCGCCCACGCCGCCCGTGCCCGCCCAGCCGGAGAAGAAGCGGGCGGGCCGCGATCTGCGGTCCGCGATAGGGGTCGGCGTCGCCCTGGGCGCGGTGATCATCGCGTCGCTCTTCGTCGTGAAGGCCGTCTTCGTGGGGGTCATCGCGGTCGCCGTCGTCGTCGGCCTGTGGGAGCTGACCAGCCGCCTCGAAGAGCGCAAGCAGATCAAGGCGCCGCTCGTCCCGCTCGCCGTGGGCGGCGCGGCGATGGTCGTCGCCGGATACGTCAGCGGCGCCGAGGGCGCGTGGGTCGCGATGGCGCTCACCGCGCTCGCGGTCCTCGTGTGGCGGATGACCGAGCCGCCCGAGAACTACCTGCGGGACGTCACCGCCGGCGTCTTCGCCGCGTTCTACGTACCGTTCCTCGCCACCTTCGTCGCGATGCTGCTCGCCGCGGACGACGGCCCCTGGCGGGTACTGACCTTCCTGCTTCTGACCGTGGTCAGCGACACGGGCGCGTACGCGATCGGCTGGCGCTTCGGCAAGCACAAGCTCGCGCCGCGCATCAGCCCCGGCAAGACCCGCGAGGGCCTGTTCGGCGCGGTGTCGTTCGCGATGGTGGCGGGCGCGCTGTGCATGCAGTTCCTGATCGACGACGGCACCTGGTGGCAGGGCCTGCTGCTCGGCCTCGCGGTCGCCGCGAGCGCCACCCTCGGCGACCTCGGCGAGTCGATGATCAAGCGTGACCTGGGCATCAAGGACATGGGCACCCTGCTCCCGGGCCACGGCGGCATCATGGACCGCCTGGATTCGCTTCTGCCGACGGCCCCGGTGGTGTGGCTGCTGCTGGTGGTGTTCGTGGGTTCTGGATGACCGGGGCGACCCGGCGTCCTGCGCCACAGCCACACCCGTAGCCACAGCCACATCCGTAGGCGTCCGCCGCCTGCGGTGCTCGTAGGCACGGGCTGAGCGCGGGCCGGTTACCCTGGAAGGGCGCGTTGCTCGCGAGCGACGCGCCCTTTTCGGCCCCGCGGCTGCGGGGTGATCCTGTGAGGTCTCCTGGCTTCGGCACCGTATCGTCGCCTGCTCCGCGCCCAGCGGGGATCGCCGGCCTCGTCGTACTGAGGAGTTACCGCTCATGGCACGCCCCGTCCCGGGAGAACTGACCTTCGCCGCGCCCCGCGGAGCGAAGCTGCCGCCGCGGCACCTCGCCGATCTCTCGCCCGCCGAGCGCAAGGAAGCCGTCGCCGCGATCGGCGAGAAGCCGTTCCGCGCCAAGCAGCTCTCGCAGCACTACTTCGCGCGGTACGCGCACGACCCGGCGGAGTGGACCGACATCCCGCTCGCCGCGCGCGGCCGGCTCCAGGAGGAGCTGCTGCCCGATCTGATGTCCGTCGTGCGGCACATCTCCTGCGACGACGACACCACCCGCAAGACGCTGTGGAAGCTCCACGACGGCACGCTCGTCGAGTCCGTCCTGATGCGCTACCCGGACCGGGTGACGATGTGCATCTCCTCGCAGGCCGGCTGCGGCATGAACTGCCCGTTCTGCGCCACCGGCCAGGCGGGCCTCGACCGCAACCTGTCGACCGCTGAGATCGTGCACCAGATCGTCGACGGTATGCGGGCGCTGCGCGACGGCGAGGTGCCGGGCGGCCCGGCCCGCCTGTCCAACATCGTCTTCATGGGCATGGGCGAGCCGCTCGCCAACTACAAGCGCGTCGTCGGCTCGATCCGCCGCCTGACCGACCCCGAGCCCGACGGCCTCGGCCTCTCCCAGCGCGGCATCACCGTCTCCACCGTGGGCCTGGTCCCCGCCATGCACCGCTTCGCCGACGAGGGCTTCAAGTGCCGGCTCGCGGTGAGCCTGCACGCCCCCGACGACGAGCTGCGCGACACCCTCGTCCCGGTCAACACCCGCTGGAAGGTCCGCGAGGTCCTCGACGCGGCGTGGGAGTACGCCGAGAAGTCCGGGCGCCGCATCTCCATCGAGTACGCCCTCATCCGTGACATCAACGACCAGGCCTGGCGCGGTGACCTGCTCGGCCGCCTCCTCAAGGGCAAGCGCGTGCACGTCAACCTCATCCCGCTCAACCCGACGCCGGGCTCCAAGTGGACGGCCTCGCGGCCCGAGGACGAGAAGGCGTTCGTCGAGGCCATCGCGGCCCACGGCGTGCCCGTCACCGTCCGCGACACCCGGGGCCAGGAGATCGACGGGGCCTGCGGTCAGCTGGCGGCGTCCGAGCGGTAACCGGCGTCCAACCCCGTGCTCCGGTCCGGGCGGGCGTCCGAACCGCGAAACGGCCCGGGGCCCGTCACAGGCCCCGTGTAACCTGGCTGGAAACATCTGCATATTCCGACAGGGGAGCGCCACAGCGCTGAGAGTGCGGTACCCATGCATGGGATACGGACCGCAGACCCTCTGAACCTTGCCCCGGTCATTCGGGGTAGGAAGTTCGGCGATTACTCAAGCTGTTGCGCCCTGCCCGCACGACCCCGCGTCGTGCGGGCAGGGCCGCGTCTCTTCCTGGTCATCTCCAGGAGGAATGAAGAAATGCGCAGTATCAAGAGGCTCGCGGCCGGCGCGCTCGCCGCCGCCCTCGGGGTCGCCACGCTCGCGGCCTGCGGCGGCTCGGACGGCAAGAAGGCGTCCGGCACGGCCAGTGGATCCGGCTCCAAGACCGTCACGCTCGTCAGCCACGACTCGTTCGCCGCCTCCGACGCGGTGCTCAAGGCGTTCACCTCCCAGACCGGGTACACCGTCAAGGTGCTCAAGAGCGGCGACGCCGGAGCCGCCCTCAACCAGGAGATCCTCACCAAGGGCTCCCCGCGCGGCGACGTCTTCTTCGGCGTCGACAACACCCTGCTCTCGCGCGCCCTCGACAACGGCATCTTCACGCCGTACGAGGCCAAGGGCCTGGACCGGGTGCCCGCCGAGGACCAGCTCGACCAGGCCAAGCACCGGGTCACCCCCATCGACACCGGCGACATCTGCGTCAATTACGACAAGAAGTACTTCACGGACAAGAAGCTCAGCCCGCCGCAGTCCTTCGACGACCTGATCAAGCCCGAGTACAGGGATCTGCTCGTCACGGAGAACGTGGCGACGTCGTCGCCCGGGCTCGGCTTCATGCTCGGCTCCGTGGCCAAGTACGGCGACTCGGGCTGGCAGGACTACTGGAAGAAGCTGAAGGCCAACGGCGTCAAGGTCGACGACGGCTGGGAACAGGCCTACAACACGGACTTCTCCGGCTCGGCCGGCGGCAAGAAGGCCAAGGGCGACCGGCCGCTCGTCGTCTCCTACGCCTCCAGCCCGCCCGCCGAAGTGATCTACGCCGACCCCAAGCCCACCGAGGCCCCCACCGGCGTCGCCACCGGCACCTGCTTCCGCCAGACCGAGTTCGCGGGCCTGCTCAAGGGAGCGAAGAACGAAGCCGGCGGCAAGGCGCTCCTCGACTTCCTGATCTCCAAGAAGTTCCAGGAGGACATGCCGCTCCAGATGTTCGTGGACCCGGTCGCCAAGGACGCTGCGGTCCCCGCCGAGTTCACCAAGTTCGGCGCGAAGATCACCAACTCGGCGACCGTCGCCCCCGACACGATCGCCAAGAACCGTGACCAGTGGGTCAAGACATGGTCCTCGCTCGTCCTGAAGTAGAGCGCCCGCCGGGCCGGCCGCCCCGCACCCCGGGGCGGCCGGACACGGCGCGGCAGGGCGCGCCGCGCCGCACCGCCGTGCGGTTCGGCCTCATGGCGCTGCCGCTGGTGTTCTTCGCCGTGTTCTTCGCCTGGCCCGTCGCCGCCATCGTCGGCCGCGGGCTCAAGACGGACGGCGCCTGGCAGTTCGGCCGGATCAGCGAGGTCCTCGGCGACCCGGACATCACCCACGTCCTGTGGTTCACCACCTGGCAGGCCCTCGCCTCCACCGCGCTCACCCTCCTGATCGCGCTGCCCGGCGCCTACGTGTTCGCGCGCCTCGACTTCCCCGGCAAGCAGCTCCTGCGCGCCGTAGTCACCGTCCCGTTCGTGCTGCCGACCGTCGTCGTCGGCACCGCGTTCCTCGCGCTGCTCGGCCGCGGCGGCCTCCTCGACCAGCTGTGGGGGGTGCGCCTGGACACCACGGTGTGGGCGATCCTGCTCGCACACGTCTTCTTCAACTACGCGGTCGTCGTGCGCACCGTCGGCGGCCTGTGGTCGCAGCTCGACCCCCGCCAGGAGGAAGCCGCCCGTGTGCTCGGCGCCTCCCGGTTCGCGGCGTGGCGCACGGTCACGCTCCCTGCGCTCGGCCCCGCCGTCGCCGCCGCCGCGCTCATGGTCTTCCTCTTCACCTTCACCTCCTTCGGCGTTGTCCAGATCCTCGGCGGCCCCACCTTCTCCACCCTCGAAGTGGAGATCTACCGCCAGACCGCCGAACTCCTCGACCTCCCCACCGCGGCCGTCCTCACCCTCGTGCAGTTCGCCGCGGTCGGCGCGATCCTCGCCGTGCACGCCTGGACGGTGCGCCGCCGTGAGAGCGCCCTGAAGCTGGTGGACCCGGCCCACACGGCCCGCCCCCCGCGCGGCGCCGCCCAACGGACCCTGCTCGCCTCGGTCCTCGCGGTCGTCGCGCTGCTGATCCTGCTGCCCGTCGGCGTCCTGATCCAGCGCTCCCTCGACACCCCCGACGGCTACGGACTCGGTTACTACCGGGCGCTCCAGAACGCCGGGAACAACGGCAGCTTCCTCGTGCCGCCCATCGAGGCGATCGGGAACTCGCTCCAGTACGCCCTCGCCGCCACCGCGATCGCGCTGGTCATCGGCGGGCTCGCGGCCGCCGCCCTGGCCCGGCGCGGCACCGGCCGCCTCATGCGCGGCTTCGACGCGCTGCTCATGCTGCCGCTCGGCGTCTCCGCCGTGACCGTCGGCTTCGGCTTCCTGATCACCCTCGACGAGCCCCCGCTCGACCTCAGGACCTCCTGGATCCTGGTGCCGCTCGCCCAGGCCCTGGTGGGCACGCCCTTCGTCGTACGGATCATGCTGCCCGTGCTGCGCGCGGTCGACGGACGCCTGCGCGAGGCGGCGGCCGTGCTCGGCGCGTCCCCGCTGCGGGTCTGGCGCGAGGTGGACCTGCCGCTGGTACGCCGGGCGGTCCTGGTCGCGGCGGGCTTCGCGTTCGCGGTCTCGCTCGGCGAGTTCGGCGCGACCGTCTTCATCGCCCGGCCCGACCACCCGACCCTGCCGGTCGCCGTGGCCCGCCTCCTCGGCCGGGCCGGCGACCTCAACTACGGCCAGGCGATGGCCCTCAGCACGATTCTGATGGTGGTGTGCGCGGTGTCGCTGCTCGTCCTCGAACGCATCCGGACCGACCGGAGCGGGGAGTTCTGATGCTCAAGCTCGACCAAGTGACCGTACGGTTCGGACAGCGGGCCGCGCTCGACGCGGTCGACCTGGAGGTCGCCGAACACGAGACGGTGTGCGTGCTCGGGCCCAGCGGCAGCGGCAAGTCGACGCTGCTGCGGGTCGTCGCGGGCCTCCAGCACCCAGACGGCGGGCGGGTGTTGCTCGGCGGCGCCGACCAGGCCGGGGTGCCCGTGCACAAGCGCGGGCTCGGCCTGATGTTCCAGGACCATCAGCTCTTCCCCCAGCGCGACGTCGCCGGGAACGTGGCGTTCGGGCTCCGCATGCGGGGCGCCCCGCGGGCCGAACAGGCCCGCAGGGTTCAGGAGTTGCTCGACCTGGTCGGGTTGCCCGGCGCGGGCAGGCGGGCCGTCGCCGCGCTCTCCGGCGGCGAGCAGCAACGCGTCGCCCTCGCCCGCGCCCTGGCGCCCTCGCCCCGCCTCCTCATGCTCGACGAGCCGCTGGGCCAGCTCGACCGCACCCTGCGCGAACGCCTCGTTCTCGAACTGCGCTCCCTGTTCGGCCAGTTGGGCACGACGGTGCTCGCCGTCACCCACGACCAGGGCGAGGCGTTCGCCCTGGCCGACCGGGTCGTGGTGATGCGCGACGGCCACATCGCGCAGACCGGCACGCCCCTCGACGTCTGGCAGCGCCCCGCATCGGAGTTCGTGGCCCGCTTCCTCGGCTTCGAGAACGTGGTGCCGGCGACGGTGGCGGGGGAGGCCGCCGACACCCCCTGGGGCAAGGTCCCGGTGCCGCCCGGCTCCTTGCAGGGCGAGGTACGCCTGCTGCTGCGCCCCGGCGCGATTCGGCTGGTCCCCGCGAGGGAGGGCCTGTCCTGCGAGGTGGCCTCGCGCACGTTCCGAGGCAACCGGGTCACCCTCCAACTACGCCCGGCGACGGGGCCGTTGCTGGAAACGGAGTGCGAGCCGGGCGGGGCGCCGGAGGTGGGCGAGCCGGTGGGGGTCGCCTTCGCGGCGGGCGCAGCGGTGGTCCTGGAGCAGTCCTAGCTTCGCGCGGCGCCCCGCGCCCCCGGGGTGGGCTGTCCTTGGCCGGGTGGCCAGCACGGGCATCCTCGGCCTGTCCGGTGTTTGAGGGTGAGTGCCTTGCGGGCGCGATCGGGGTCTGGGGCGGATGCCCTGGGGCCCGGCCTTAGGCGTGTGGGCGCCCTCGCCACGCGCCGCCGGGCGGCTCGTCGCCTCGGTCGGGGTCGACCTGCGCTTCACCCATGCCGACCAGCCAGGCCGAGCCGTACCTCACCGCGCCGGCCGAGGACCGACCCCGCCACCAGCGGGTCGCCGGGGCCCGGCTGCTGCGCGCCGTCGGGGCGCACGCCGAGGTCCGACCGGGCGGCGGCCGGCCGCGTGCTATCCCACCTCCGCCAGCGTGTCGCGCCGGGCCGGCTCCTCGGCGGTGTCGGGGGAGCCGAACCACGCGACCGCCACCGCCCCGCCCACCGCGAGGACGAAGCCGAGCACGGCCATCCACGCCAGTCCCGCGCGCGACGCGTCGCCCAGCCACACCACCCCGATCGCCCCCGGCAGTACCGTCTCGCCCACCACCAGCGCCGCCGTCGCCCCGTTGACCGAGCCGATCTGGAGCGCCACCGTGTGCAGGTACATCCCGCCGATGCCGGCCACGAGGATCGCGTACAGCGCCGGGTCGCCGAGCAGTGCGCCGGCGTCGAAGGGATCCACGCCGTTCAGGATGCGTACGCCCACCCCGAGCGCCCCGAAGCCGAGCCCCGACAGGAGCCCCGCGAGGATCGCGGCGCGCGCGCCGAGGAGGCGTACGACCACCGTGCCCCCGGCCATGAGGAGGAGCGCGACCGCGAGCAGCCACCAGTGCGTCGCCACCGCGGTGTGCCCGCTGCCCTCATGGCCCGCAGCCGAGGCGAGCAGCACCAGGGCCGAGCAGACCACACCGATCGACGTCCACTCCGCGCGGCTCAGCCGGATGCCGAGGAGCTTGACGCTGAGCACCGCCGTAATCACCAGGTTCGCGCTGATCACCGTCTGGGAGAGGAAGAGCGGGAGCAGCCGGGCCGCCAGCGCGCCGAGCCCGAACCCGACGAAGTCGAGGACCGTGCCGACGATGAACTCCCAGGTCATCGCGGCCTTCGCAGTCGAGGAGAGGCTCGGCCCGCCGTGCTGGGTGCGGTCGCCGTCGGCCGCGTCGCGCCGGGCGGACTTGCGGGACCCGACGGCTTGCAGGACCGAGCCCGTGCCGTAACAGACCGAGGCGGCGATGGCGGTCAGCAGACCGAGCAGCACGGGCGACTCCGTTCATGGCGGGGGCAACCGGTTCACCCCACTCCGCTTTACCAGACGTTTGCCGTTCGTTGGGAGTTGCCTGGTGCCCGGCACTTTCTGCCCTGCCCTGCCCTGTCCTCTGCCCCGCCCTGCCCGGCCCGGAGCTCCCTCAGCCCTCGGCGGACATGCGGGCCAGTGCGTCGGGCGCCTCGGACACGGAGTCGACGAGGGCGATCCGGGCCGCCATCGGACGGTCCTTCGCCAGCGCCTGGAGCAGTGGCCACGTCGGCAGCTCCTCCGTCCAGTGCGCACGGTCGACCAGCACCATCGGCGTCGGCGTGCCCCGCGACTCGTAGAAGTTCGGCGTCGCGTTGTCGAAGATCTCCTGTACGGTGCCGGCCGCGCCCGGTAGGAAGACGACCCCCGCGTTGGAGCGGGCGAGCAGGCCGTCCTCGCGGGTGGCGTTGGCGAAGTACTTGGCGATGGCGCCCGCGAAGGCGTTCGGCGGCTCATGGCCGTAGAACCAGGTGGGAATGCCGACGGAGGTTCCGCCGCGCGGCCACTTCGTGCGCACCTCGAAGGCGGCGCGTGCCCACGCGGACACGGACGGCCTGAACGAGGGCTCCGCGGCGAGGAGTTGGAGGGCCGCGTCCAGCATGGCGTCCTCGAAGGGTGCGGCGTACGCGCCCAGATTCGCGGCCTCCATGGCGCCCGGACCACCGCCCGTCGCCACGGTGAACCCGGCGCGGGCCAGGGTGCGTCCGAGCACCGCCGCGCCCTGGTACTCGCTTGTGCCGCGGGCCATCGCGTGGCCGCCCATCACGCCCACCACCCGCGCGCCGACGAGGAGTTCGTCGAGCGCGTCGGAGATCGCGTCGTCGTGGATGGAGCGCAGCATCGAGGAGAAGATGTCGCCGTCGGCCTTGGTCCGCTGGAACCAGGCGTACGACAGGGCGTCCGGGGTGTTCTCGTAGCCGGACGCGAGGCCCTCGAAGAGCTCGGCGGGGGAGTAGAGCGCGCCCCGGTACGGGTCGAAGGGGAGGTGCGGCACCGGCGGGAAGACCAGCGCGCCGTCGGCCCGGACCTTGGCGGCGGCGTCCGGTTCCATCGCGCAGCCGAGGAAGACGGCGGTCGCGGTGTCGGTAGCGAGCAGCGTACGCGTACGGGCCGTCAGGTCCACGGACTGCACACGGAACCCGGCGAGGCTGCCGCGTGCGGTGGCCGCGTCGAACTCGGCGAGCGACTCGATCTCGGCGTCGCCACCGGTGGCGCGTGCGCCGGCAGCGGGGAGGGGTGTCTCTTCTGTGTCCGGCACGGCGCCATGCTAGGCGGTGCGTGCGGGGGCCTTGAGCGCGGGTCGGGGGGAATGGGGAATCCGCGCGTAGCCTTGCGTCCCCGCTTCCCTGCGGCTCCCTGGCTCTCTGACTCCCTGGCTCCGCGGCTGCCCTGCGCTCCCGTGTCTCGGCCCCGCCGCCCTGCGCCCCTACGGCAGTGGGCCGGCGCCAACCGGAACCCCGCTCGATCACAGCACAGCGCGTTGAAAGATCCCCGGAGTCACCCCGTAGCTGCGCTTGAACCAGCGATTGAAGTGCGCTTGGTCGGAGAATCCGGCGGACACCGCCGCATCCGCCGACGGCACGCCACCGGCCAGCAACGCACGCGCCCGCCGCAGCTTCAGCATGCGCTGGTAGTCACTCGGTGGCATCCCGTACTCCTGCCGGAAGGCGCGGTAGAGGGCGAAGCGGCTGCAGCCCGCAGCGGCGGCCAGGTCGTGTGCCGAGATCGGTTCGGCAAACGCCTCACTCAGCAACGCGCGGGCCCGGCGGGCCGCCCGACGCTGCGCCTGACCTGTCAGCAGCCTCCTGCGAGGAGCCTGCGTGGCACCGCGTTCCGCCATCGCGAGAACGGCCGCGGTCAGCAGCTCTTCCCTCACCAGAGGACCGGAGCGGTCGGCCAGGGCGGCGTGCAGGCGTGTCAGAGCCCCGGTGAGTACGGGGTCGGTCAGAACCGGCTTCATGAAGAGAGGCATTGCGCCGGTGCGCCCGTCGGAGACATCGGCGAGTATCTCGCAGACGACCGAGGGACCGATGTGCACGATGCGGTAGCGGTACCCCAACTCGGCCGCGGCACGGCCGTCGTGCACCTCATCGGGATTGAACGCCATCACCATCCCGGCACCGCTGGTGTGGTCGGCTCCACGGCAGCGGAAGCTCTGCGCACCGGCGTCAGTGACACCGAAGGAGTACGCGTCGTGACTGTGCAGGGCGTAGACGTGATCGAGGAAGTGCGCCCGCATGGCCTCCAGCGGACGGCTCCCGTCCCTCCAGTACTCGACCCAACTCGCCTTCGTCATGGGCCCATTCTGGCCTGGCCCCGCCTTGGCCTGGCTCCGTCGGCCCCGCCTGGCTCCGCCGGCCCCGCCTCGTCCCGCCCGGCCCCGCCTGCGCACCAGCGTTCAAGCCGGGCCGGCCCCTTCCTGGAACAGTCCACGCCATGGAGAGAGCGAAGGGCTTCCGTAATCCGTACCTGCACCTGCTGGTGACCATGGTCCTCTGGGGAAGCGCCTTCTCCAGCTCGAAAGCAGTCGTGGAGCACGTTCCGCCCTCCGTGGGCGCCCTCTTCCGCTTCGGCGGCGGGGCGGTCGCCCTCCTCCTGGCCCTGTGGATGTTCGCCGACCGCACCACACCCGTGCCGGGGCCGGCCAAGTGGCGCGCGGCGTCCGCGGGTGTCATCGGAGTCTTCGCCTACAACGGTTTCTTCTTCTGGGGCCTGTCACTGGCACCGTCCCTGGACGCCGGCATCCTCATTCCCGTCATGAGCCCGGTGCTGACCAGTGCGTACCTGCTCATGACCGGCAAGGAACGGGCGGGGTGGGCGCGCGTGACGGGCCTCGCGCTCGGGCTCACCGGAGCCGCGGTCTTCCTCGTGGGTGCAGGAGACGGCACCCACGGCGGAGTCTCCCGGCTCTGGGGTGACGCCCTGTTCCTCGCCGCCGCCGTGTGCTGGGCGGCCTACACCCTGCTGGGCAAGCGGGTCCTGGCGGGCATCGAGCCGCTGCGCGCCACCACGTACGCGACGTGTGCGGGCGCCGTCCTGCTGGCCGTGCTCGGCGCTCCGGACCTCGGCCGGGTCCAGTGGAGCGCGCTCCCCTCCAGCGTCTGGTGGAACACCGGCTACCTCGCCGTCGGCGCCGCCGCGGTCGCCAACCTGCTCTACTACCGCGGGGTGGGTTCTGTAGGGCCCGCGAACGCGTCCTTGATGATGTTCACCGTGCCGGTCGTGAACACCCTGTGCGCCACGCTCGTCCTTGGCGAGTCGTTCGGCCGGTTGCAGGCCACGGGCGCCCTGGTCCTCCTCGCCGGCGCCGCACTCGCCGTTACCCAGGGAAGGATGCCGGGGCGCAGGACGGTCGGCGCCCGGCCTTCTCTCTGTCCTCCCCGCGCTCCGTGACCGCGCGGTACGGGTGCCGGCCCGCACGTACTTCCTCGGCCCGCTGGCGCAGCGGCAACCTCCTCGGCCCGCTAGCGCAGCGGCAACGCCGCGACCTCCGCGATCGTCACCGTCAGGGGGACGAAGACCGCCAGCAGGGCCAGGGCGCGCAGAGCGGCCGCCGTCCTCAGGGTCGCGGCCGGGGTGCCCAGGGACACGAGCGCCGCCGTGGTGTGGGAGCGGGCGTGACGGGATTCCAGGATCGCGGTCAGCAGCGTCGCCACCGTGCAGCTCATCACCAGGCCCGCGCCCAGCCCTGTGAGCGGGCCGAACGGGTGCGCGCCCGCCTGGTCGCCGTAGAGAGCCGCCGCCGCGATCGCCGCCGACGCGACCGCGCTCACCACGCCCAGGGGGCGTCCGATGCGGCGGGCCTCCGCCATCAGGACCCGGCCCGCAAGCAGGCGGGCGGCGCCCGGGCGGGCCAGTTGCAGCAGCCGCCCGCTGAAGTGCGCGAGCGCGGGGCCCGCGAGGGCCAGGCCGAGCGCGGTCAGCGCCCAGCCGCCGAGCAGTCCGGCCGGGCTGCCGTCGGGATGGCCCGGCATCGGGAACGCGGAACCCGACGTGCCACGGCTCACGTACGTCTCCACCGCGAGGCCCACCGCGACGAGCGCGCAGCCCCACGGCAGCCCACCCGGCGTGGGCCCGGGCTCCTCGGGGTGCACCGGGTCGCTCTGGTCGACGGGGCGGGCCGAGCGCGGGCGCAGCGCGAGGCCGGCCGCCACCGACGCCGTCACCGGCAGCACCGCGAGCAGGGTCAGCGCGGCCGCCAGCGGCATCGGCTGGTCCGCGGCGAGCAGACCCGCGGCGGCGCCGTCGAAGGGGAGCCCGGTGATGTCGCCGCGCAGATGGAGGTAGACCAGGAGCGCCACCACCGAGCCGAGCGTGCAGGTGACCGCCGTGGAAGCGGCGGCGATCGCGGCGAGACGGGCCGGGCCGAGACCCACCGCGGAGAGCCCGGGGCGCGGCCGTGTGCTGGGATCGGTGCGGGCCACCGCGACCGCGAAGTGCACCGTCGCGGCCAGGGGGACGGCGCACCACAGCAGGCGCAGGACCGAAGCGCCGGGATGACCGACGGCGTGGCCGAGCGTGCACAGCAGGAGGAAGCCGACCCCGGCCGACGCCGCCGACACCAGCAGACGGCGCAGCAGGACCAGCGGGTGGGTACCGCGGGCTAGACGGAGAGCGAGCACGCGGCGATACCCTCCGTATCCGAACGGCCGTTGTCCCCACGGGAGTTGACCCGACGCCCGTCGATGAGGACCACCGTGCGGTCGGCCAGCTCCGCCACCTCCGTGTCGTGGGTGGCGATGAGCGTGGTGATGTGGTGCGAGCGGGCCGCGGTCAGCAGGGTGCGCAGGACCTGCGCCCCGTCGCCGCGGTGCAGCGTCGCCGTCGGCTCGTCCGCGAACAGCACGGCGGGCTCGGTGACCAGGGCCCGGGCGATCGCGACGCGCTGGCGCTCGCTCTGGAGCAGGGCGTACGGCCGTTTCTTCGCGCAGGTGTCGATGTCGAGGCGTTCCAGCCACTCCAGGGCGGTCTTCTTCGCGGCGCGCTGTGCGACCCCGCGCAGGAGCAGCGGCAGCGCGGCGTTCTCCCACGCGCTCAGCTCGGGGACCAGGGTGGGCTCGGGGTCGATCCACGCGAACCGGTCGCGGCGCAGCCGCTCACGGGCCACGGCGCCCAGGGTGTGGACGGGCACACTGGTGAACCAGACCTCGCCCTCGTCCGGTACGAGGGTGCCCGAGAGACAGCGCAGCAGGGTCGTCTTGCCGCAGCCGCGCGGACCGCCCACGGCGAGGATCTCGCCCTCGCGGACCCCCACGCCGACCCCGGTCAGGGCGGGCGAGCCGTGGTGGGAATGGGTCAGGGAACGCGCCCACAGCACATCGTTGTCCGGCGGAGCCACCATGGTGCACACCTCGGTTCAGATCAGATTTCCTGCTCCCCGTACGGGGGAACGAAGGCAGGGCCGATCGGTCACTGGCACGCTAAGCAGTGGGCTGCGGCTCTCCCCACAGCACGCGGCCCGGCCGCGCCCATCTCACTCG
>NZ_JBEZKW010000102.1:0-17967 GCF_040651795.1 Streptomyces sp. NPDC048361 | reverse complement strand
CCCTGTGGGAGAGTAGGACGCCGCCGAACAATTTTTGGGGAAAGCCCCGCACCAGATCGTAGGAATACGGTCACGGTGCGGGGCTTTTTCGCGTTCCGGGGCGTGGGGCAAAACATGTTGCGCGTGGTCGAGGCCGTGGTCAGCATGAGCCCATGGACTATTTGATTCGCCCTGTCCGTGCCGACGAATGGCTGCGGATGAAGGAATTGCGCCTGGTCGCGCTGGCCGACCAGGTCGCCCCCGTCGCGTTCCTTGAGACTTCGGAGCAGGCTCTCGCCCGCCCGGACTCGTTCTGGCAGGAGCGGACCGTCGGGGCTTCGCACGGCACCTCCGCCCGGCAGTTCATCGCCGAGACGCCCGACGGTGAGCTGGTGGGTACGGTCGTCGTTCTCGTCGAGGTGGTCGGAGCGAAGGACATCTTCGGCGTGGACATCACCGCACCCCAGGCGCACCTGGTGGGTGTGTTCGTACGCGCCGACCACCGCGGGGTCGGCCTGACCGAGCGGCTCTTCGAGGCAGCGATCGAGTGGGCGTGGTCGCTGGACGAGCCGCCCGTCGAGCGCGTCAGGCTCTACGTCCACGAGGACAACCCGCGCGCTCGCGGTTTCTACCGCAAGATCGGCTTCATCGCGACGGGGCTCACCGCACCCCTGGAGAACGAGGCCGGCGGCACCGACCTGGAGATGGAGCTCGTACGCGAACCGGCCTGAGCAGCTGGTCCTGGCCGGTTCGCAAACCGGCACGTCCGACGCCGTACGGCTCCCACCAGAGCTCCGGCGCGACGCCGTACGGCTCACACCAGAGCTTCGGACCAGCGGGCCCGGGCCTGTTCGGGGGAGCGGAGCAGGACCAGGGGCGGCATGCCCTGGTCCTGACCGGTCGACAGCAGCTCCGGGAGGCGGGGAAGCGGAGCCACGGCCGCGACGTCGTCGAGGACGAGCGTCATTGGTGGGTCGAGGCGACCGTCAGATGACCGTTCGGCCATGCGGCGGCCGCGCTCGACCACGTCTGAGGCGAGCGCCGTGAGCAGGGGCATCGCGGCGGGGGCGGGCCGGGGATCCTCGATGGCTTCGCCCACCACATAGAGGGTGCCCCCCTCGTTCACAAATGATTCCAGAGCGAGCGAATCCGCTCGGTTCGGTGTGCAGGCTTCACGGATGTGGATCGAGGACAGACAGGCCAGCGCCCGGGCCGTCAACTCCTGGGCGATCTCCCGGCGTTCGGGGTACGCGGTGAGCGCGGACTCCAGCAGCCCCGCCCCGCCGCTCTGTGCCTTGGGGTGGGTTCGCAGGATACGTACGGGCTCGTGAGCGGCCGTGCCCTGCGCCCAGCGGTGCAGTTGCTTCGTGGCCCGGCCGTCGCGGCTCTCCAACGCGGCGGCGTGCAGCCAGGAACGCAGGAGGGTCTCCGCGGTGTCCGCCATGGCGGCATCCACGCGGGCCTGGGGGCGTACGGGGGCGAGGAGCGCGATCGCCCGCGCAGCAGCGGTGTCGGGGTCCTCGCAGCCCGCGGTGGGCGACCAGTGAAGGCGGGCCGGGGTGTCGCAGCGGTGGGTCG
The DNA here is from genome assembly GCF_040651795.1 of Streptomyces sp. NPDC048361. Taxonomy (NCBI): domain Bacteria; kingdom Bacillati; phylum Actinomycetota; class Actinomycetes; order Kitasatosporales; family Streptomycetaceae; genus Streptomyces; species Streptomyces sp. NPDC048361. The sequence goes on along the minus strand of NZ_JBEZKW010000102.1, from coordinate 16,410 downwards.
GGTCGTAGACGTGGACCGGGCCGAGCTTGGCGCGCGCGTCCTTCGTCTCCGCCCACAGGCCAGGGTCCGACGTGACCACCAGGGCCGCGCCCTCGGCGTCCTGAATGGCCTGGAGCGCCCGGGGCCTCCTGGCGTCGGGAGAGCCGAAGAACAGGCGCGAGGCCGACGGCTGTTCGGCGCGGGGGGTGGGGATCTGCTCCACCGCGGCGAGGGCGGGCCCGGCGGCGAACTGAGTGCCGGGTGGCGGGAGTTGAGCCGCCCGACCGGGTTCGGGGAGGTGCTGAGCCTGTACGGGGTACGGGTGCGGGTGAGTGGGCGGGTGCTGTGGTGCCCGTACGTGTTCCGAGGGCGGGGCGCCTTGTGCGGGCGGGTTCTGCGCGTACTCGGCGGTGACGGGCTGCACGGGTTGTGCCGGGTACGCGGGCTGCATCGGCTGGGCGGGGTACGCGGGCTGCATCGGCTGTGCGGGGTAGGGCGCGGTGAGCTGAGGATCGGTGGCCGGAATTTCGCCGGGCGCGGCCGGCGGGAGCGGTGCCGCGCCCGGGGCCGGCCTGGCGGCGGGGCTTGTGCCGGCGGCGGGGTGTCCGGCGGCTCTTGCTCTCGCTCGTACCGCTCGCCAGCGGGTGAACGTACCCAGGGCGAAGATCGTCAGGACGATGGTGATCAGCAGTTCGCCGATCAACAGGCCCCAGAAGAGGCCGTAGCCCGAGAGCGAGGGCGGCGGGGTGTCGGGCCAGGCCGCCGACAGGTCGTGCGGGGCGGTGACCAGGGCGCGCAGGGCCATCGGGCTGTGCGTGAACGATACGCCTGGCGGCCACGCGCCGTGGGTGAGGAGGCCACCCAGGCCCGTGGCCGTCCACACCAGTACGGTCAGGCCGAGGAGGAAGGCCAGCAGGCCGACCAGGAGTGAGTCCGGGATGCCGCGCTGGTTGTCTCTCGGTGTTCCGGTTCCGCTCATGTCAGGCCACCGTGGACTCGGAGGAGTCGGGGGCGGACATCTGTCGTTCGATCATGGCCGCTCGGCGTTCCGTCTCCGATTCGAGTTGCGAGTCCAGCTCCGAGGCGAGGACGTCGTCCGTGGCCGCGGACTCCGTCATGGCGCGGTCGGTGAAGACCAGGGGGCGTTCGCGTTCCGTGATCAGGTGTTTGACCACTTGGACATTGCCGTTCACGTCCCATACCGCGATGCCGGGGGTGAGGGTCGGGATGATCTCCACCGCCCATCGGGGCAGGCCGAGCACCCGTCCCGTCGCCCTGGCCTCGTCCGCCTTCTGGGCGTAGATCGTCCTGGTGGAGGCCATCTTCAGGATGGCGGCCGCCTCGCGCGCGGCCGCGCCGTCCACGACGTCGCTCAGGTGGTGGACCACCGCCACGAAGGACAGGCCGAGCCGGCGGCCGAACTTGAGCAGGCGCTGGAAGAGCTGCGCGACGAAGGGGCTGTTGATGATGTGCCAGGCCTCCTCGACCAGGAAGATGCGCTTCTTGCGGTCGGGGCGGATCCAGGTGTGTTCCAGCCAGACGCCCACGATCGCCATCAGGATCGGCATCGCGATCGAATTTCGATCGATGTGCGAAAGGTCGAAGACGATCAGGGGCGCGTCCAGGTCGATGCCGACGGAGGTCGGGCCGTCGAACATGCCGCGCAGGTCACCGTCGACGAGGCGGTCGAGGACCAGGGCGACGTCGAGGCCCCAGGCCCGTACATCGTCTATGTCGACGTTCATCGCCTCGGCCGATTCGGCCTCGGGGTGCCGCAGTTGTTCCACGATGTCGGTCAGGACGGGCTGGCGGTCGGTGATGGTGGCGTTGACGTAGGCGTGCGCCACCTTGAGAGCGAAACCCGATCGTTCGTCCAGGCCGTGTCCCATCGCCACTTCGATGATCGTTCGAAGGAGGGCGAGCTGGCCGGTCGTGGTGATCGCCGGGTCCAGGGGGTTGAGGCGGATGCCGTCGTCCATCGCGGTCATCGGGTCGAGCCGGATGGGGGTTATCCCCAGCTCGCGCGCGATGAGGTTCCACTCGCCGACACCGTCCTCGCCCTGGGCGTCGAGCACGACGACCTGGCGGTCGCGGAACCTCAACTGGCGAAGCACATACGTCTTCTCCAGAGCCGACTTGCCGTTGCCGGACTCGCCGAGGACCAGCCAGTGCGGGGCGGGGAGCTGCTGCCCGTACAGCTGGAAGGGGTCGTAGATGTAGCCCTTGCCGCTGTACACCTCGCGCCCGATGATCACGCCGGAGTCGCCGAGGCCGGGGGCGGCGGTCGGCAGGTAGACGGCCTGGGCCTGGCCCGTGGAGGTGCGGACGGGCAGCCGGGTGGTCTCCACCTTGCCGAAGAGCAGGGCGGTGAAGGCGTCGGTGATGAGAGACAGCGGATCTCGCATGGCGGGTACGGCCTCTCGACTAGCGGCGGATTCCGGTCGCGAACGGCAAGGTGTTGACGAAGGCCCGGTGGTGCTCGCGGTCGCACCACTCCAGCTTCAGATAGGACTTGCCGGCGGAGGCTCTGATGGTCCGCTTGTCGCGGGCGAGTGCCTCCGGCGAACGCGAGGAGACCGTGATGTAGCCGACCAGGTTGACGCCTGCGGCGCCGCTCGCGAGGTCCTCGCCGCGCTGGTCGAGGCGGCCGTGGGCGGCGATGTCGCGGGGGTCGACGGTGCGGTTCATCTTGGCCGCGCGGGAGGCTTCCGCCTCGTCGTTGGTCTTCTCCGTGAGCATCCGCTCGATGGCGACCTCGGTCGGCTCCAGGTCCATGCAGACGGCGACCGTCCGGATCACGTCCGGGGTGTGGACGAGCAGCGGGGCGAGGAAGTTGACGCCGACCGGGGTCATCGGCCACTCCTTGACCCACGCCGTGGCGTGGCACCAGGGCGCCCGCGTCGAGGACTCGCGGGTCTTGGCCTGGAGGAAGGTGGGCTCCATGGCGTCGAGCTCGGCCGGCCAGGCGTTGCGCTTGGTCATCGCCTGGATGTGGTCGATGGGGTGGTCCGGGTCGTACATGGAGTGCACGAGCGAGGCGAGGCGGCTCTGGCCGAGCGGCTGGCGTACGCGGATGTCGGCCTCCGCCAACCGGGCGCAGATGTCGGTCAGTTCACGCGCCATGACGACGGCGAGGCCGGCGTCACGGTCGAGCTTGCGGCCGTGCGGGTTGGCGGCGCGGGCCATCGCGTGGGCCTCGGCGGCGAGTTCACGGCTGTACTGCATGCAGGCGACAAGGTAGGCGCGGTGCTGCTCGCTGGAGGTGGACACCATCGACTGGAGCTGCTCGTAGGACTCCTGGAGCCAGCCGGGCGCCTTGGTGTCGCCGCGCTGGGCGACGTCCTTGGCGTGGGCGTCGGGGTCGGCGGGCAGGGTGCGGGCCAGCATCTGAAGGCGCGTCACGAAGCCGTCCCCGTTGGCGACATGCTTGAGCAGAGTGCCGAACCGGTCGACCAGGGCCTCCTGGTCCTCGCTGTCGCGCAGGCCGACGCCGGGGCCCTCGATCTCGATGGCGGCGGTGACGGTACGCCGGTCGGCGTGGAGCAGGACGGCGATCTCGTCGGGGCCGAAGGGCGCCGCGAGCCAGGTGATGTGGCCGATGCCGGGTGGCGGCCCGACCTCGATCTCGCGTCCGTCGAGCCGTACACCTGCCTCGGGCGAACCCGAGCGGTAGGCGGTGCCGCGGCGGAGCGAGCGCTTGTAACTGCGGTTGATTTCGAACCACTTGTAGAACGTGCGGCGCTTGTACGGCACGTACACCGCGGCGAGCGCGAGGAACGGGAAGCCCATCAGGAGCACGATGCGCAGCGACAGGACCGGGACGAGGAGCCCGCACATCATGCCGAGGAACGCGCCGCCGATGATCAGCGCGATCTCGCCGGTCTCCCGGTTCTTGCCGACGACGGCCGACGGCCGGGCGCGGCCGATCAGATACGTACGGCGGGGCGCGACCGGTTGGGACTGGGTCGTCAACGCCCTCCACCTCCCGTGTTCTTGTTACCTGCGGCACCGCCGGAGTTGCGGCGGTGGGTGTGGGGCGAGCCGGACGTGGGGCCGTTGCCGCTGCGCGGCGGAGGTGCGGCGGAGGGGACAGATCCGCCGCCGACTCCGCCGCCGGTCGCGCCGCCGGAGCCCCGGCTGCTGTGCGCGGCCACGCCACCGGACAGGGGGTTGGCGGGGCGGGCCTGGGCGGCGCCGCCACCTCCTGAGCCCTGGTTGCCCCGGCTGCTGTGGGTCTTGATGCCCTGGGAGACCAGGGCGGCCGGCGAGGAGACCATGGCGGCGGCCTGGGCGCCGCTGGTGGCCTGCTTGCGGTTGGAGCGGGCGGAGGCGATCTCGTCGCCGAAGCCGGGCACGAAGCGGTAGATCATGCCGGAGGCGAAGATCGCGAGCAGGATGATCGCGAGGCCGGAGACGACGGCCGAGAAGGAGTCGGGTCCCTTGCCGGCGGAGAGCGCGCCGGCGAGGCTGAGGACGATCACGATGATGGGTTTCACCATGATGATCGCGATCATGATCCCGGCCCAGCGCCGGACGTGGCCCCACATGTTCTTGTCGACGAGTCCCGAGTACACGACGACGCCGAGCAGCGCGCCCACGTACAGCAGGAGGGCGCGGATGTAGAGCTCCAGGAAGAGGACGCCGGCGGCGAGGATGGTGACGAGGGAGACGACGATCAGCATGATCGGGCCGCCGCCGATGTCCGTGCCCTTCTTGAGCGCGGCCGAGAACGAGCCGAAGAAGACATCGGTCTGGTCGCCGGTACCGGCGGCGATGACATCGGTGACCGCGTCGGTGGCGTTGACGACGGTGTAGAGGACCAGCGGGGTGAACGCGGAGGCGAGCACGGTCAGCCACAGGAAGCCGACGGCTTCCGAGATCGCGGTCGACAGCGGTACGCCGCGGATGGCGCGCTTGGCGACGGCGAGCAGCCACAGGACGAGGGTGAGGATCGTGGCGGCGGCGAAGACGATGGCGTAGCGGCCGAGGAAGGCGGGGTCGGTGAAGTCCACCTTGGCGGCGGTCTTCACGAACTTGGAGAGGGTGTTGACGACCCAAACGGCGGCGTCGGCGCAGCCCTTCGAGAGGGAGGTCAGGGGGTCGGCTGCGCCGCCTGTGTCGGGGCCGATGGTTTGGCCGCCGCCTTTGCTGGAGCCTGACTCGCAGTAGTCCCTGGCGGGGCCGCGAATCAAGTCACAGGCGTTGTTGCTCGGGCTGGGACTCGGGCCGGGGCTGCCGCCGGGCGACCCGCTTGGGGTGGGAGTGGGCGCGGCATACGCCCTGCTGGCGAGCAGGATGGCGGCGGTTTGGACGGCCGTGAGCGCGGCACCGATCGAGAGAGCGGGACGGGGCGGTTTACCGGGCATAGGTGAACCCTCCGTATTGCTCTACGGCGTCGGTCATGTCCTTGGCGGAGGCGGCGGCCTGGTCACGGCCGACGGGTGCCGGTCCGTCCTTCTGCGTGAAGTCGGTGACTTTCCAGTCCCCGTCGGTCCACTTCAGCTGGAACGTGTTGGTGAACCAGCTCTCGGAGACCGGGTTCTTGGAGCCTTCGCCGGCCAGACCGAAGAGCGCCGAGTACCAGACCGACACGGTCGCAGTGGTGCCGTTGAACTTGTCCGCCTTGGAGCCGACCGGATTGGAACGGGAGATGAAAATCTCGCCGGTGGGGGACGTGCCGTCCGGGTTGAGCCCGATACGGGTCAGAAAGTCTTTCCCGGAGTACACCTTGTCGAGGTCCCCTTGGCGGGCCGCAGCGACCTCGGGGGCGTACACCGTGTTCACGATGTCGTGTCGGCGGCTCGTGTTGAACATGCCCTCGGACCCCAACACCACCGCGTAATTCGCCGCAGCCGACTGCGCCCCCTGCTCGCTCTGCGGGAAGCCGGACGCGATGCCGGACTGCTTGCCCGTGACCGGCTTCGTGCCCGTGGCCGCGGTCGACCCGGCTGCGCCGGGCTTCGCGGCGTTGTCCGGGGACGAACCCGCGTCGTCGCTGCCGCGGTTCGCGAAGGCGATCGCCGCGATGAGGAGGACCACGACGCCGACCACCATCACCAGGGAGCGCGAGGTCCGCGGTGGGCGGCGGGTGCCGCCGTAGGTGTCGCCGGGGCCTTCCGGGAGGCGCGTACGGGTCTGGCGGGTGCCGCCGAGCGTGCTGAAGCGGTCGTCGGCGTGGCCGGAGTCCGCCCCGCCGTGGCCCGGCTCGTCATCGAAACTCATGCCTGCGCCCCCTCGACCTCGACCGTGCGCGGTGCGTAGTACGACTCCGCGTAGTACGACGGTAGCCGTGCTGGTTCCCGCGCGGGCGCGGTGTGGTGACTCGACATCAGGGGGACGCAACCTCTGCCGGTGGGCACGACGGACGGATGGTGTGGGAGGTACGGAAGGGACGGCGGCTCGCCTGACTCGGGGTCAGACGGCCATTCCGTACACGATGGTGAAGAGCGTGCCGAGCGAGCCGATGATGAAGACTCCGGTCAGGCCGGCCACGATCAGGCCCTTGCCCTGTTCGGCGCTGAAGGTGTCGCGCAGCGCCGTCGCTCCGATCCGCTGTTTGGCCGCACCCCATACCGCGATGCCGAGGCAGAGGAGGATGGCGACCGCCATCACCACCTCGACCATGATGCGGGCCTCGTTTCCGAGCGTCCCGAACGGCCCCCAGTTGGGGGCGATTCCACCGATGATGGTGGTGATGTCGCCTTTTCCGGCTGCCAGGTACATGTAACTCACCGCCCCTGTCGGGTAGTTCGAAGCCCCTGCCGCACGGCATGGGTCAGGTTCTATCTTCGCTGATGAAACCGCCGGAGTAGGACGCCTTCACGCCTCTCTTTACCCGCCCCCGCACGGCAGTACCGGTTCACCGCCCTGACCTGCGGTGAACCGGTGTATGCGGAAACGCGTATGGTCACTCTGTGTATCACGCAGGGTGACTCCGGGCAATGACTGTCGTTGTTACACCCTTGGGCCGTTCGTCGTGTCGGCGGGCTCCGCGGCTGGCCGGCCGGTCCTCGGGCGGGCGGCCTTCAGGAGGGCGGCCTTCAAGAGGGCAGGCCTCAAGAAGGCGGGCCGGTTCATAGAAACTTCTCAGAAAAGCTTCATGGTCGTTCTCAGCGGGGGAAGCGAGAGTCAGAGTGTTCTCGCACTCCGCAAGTAGGCCGCCGACCACCAGGAGCCGCACGTATGAAGCGCACTGGCATCTCCGGGAGGAAGTTCGCCACGCGGCGCGGAAGGTTCAGCGCCCTGTCGGCGGCGGCCGTTCTGCTGGCCCTGCCGACGTACGGCGCCCATGAGACGGCGGCAAGGGGCCAGACCACGACGGCGCCTGCCTCGGCGGCCGACGCCCGGGTGGGTGCGTTGTTCAAGGGAGATCTCGACGGCGGGCACTTCTGCACCGCGTCGGTGGTGCACAGCGCGGGGCACGATCTCATCGTGACCGCCGCGCACTGCCTGTCCACGGACGGGTCGCAGGACGGCGGGACGGTGTTCGCGCCCGCCTACCGGGACGGTTCGGCGCCGTACGGGACCTGGCCGGTGGAGTCGGTCTACGCCGCCGACAGCTGGAACGAGGACGGCGACCAGGACAGCGACGTCGCCTTCGCGGTGCTCGGGCCGGGCTCGGACGACGGTAAGCAGGTCGAGGACGTGGTGGGCGGCGCCCCGCTCTTCACGGGCCGCGCGACGGGCGGGACCGTGACCGTCACCGGCTACCCGTCCGACACCGAGGTTCCGCAGGTCTGCACGAACACGTCGGTCGCGTACGGGTCCACCCAGCAGCGCATCGACTGCCCCGGCTACCCCGGCGGGACGAGCGGCAGCCCCTGGGTCGTGGAGGGCGGGGCGGTGGCGGGGGTGATCGGCGGGTACGAGTTCGGCGGCGACGAACCCGACGTCTCGTACAGCATCGTCTTCGGGTCGGTCACCAAGTCGCTCTACCAGCTCGCGGAGGCGGCGGGCACTCTGAAGCCGGCACCCAAGCCGTCCGGGACGCCCGCGCCTCCCGCCGCACCCGCGGCGCCCGCGTCCGGTGCGGGCACGGCGAGCGGAGGGAGTGCCGGCAGTGACGTGAGCGCCGGGGGCGCCGGGAGTGCCGCGAGTGGCAAGGGCGACGGGAATGACGGGGTCGCTGCGCCCGAGGCGATCGCGGCCTTGGTGACGAAGATTCAGGCGGTGGTCTGCGCCCGCCTGTTGCCCTGAGAATCGGGCGTCCCCCACGTGCACGTGACGGCTCGCCGGGTGTCTGGCGGAATGCCGGACACCCCCCACCTGCCGATGCGCCGGGTTCCTGGCGGAATGCCGGACATTTCTCACGTGGTGGCACTCAGGGTTCCTGGCTGAATGAGCGAGGGTCCGACACGAGTGCGACACGAGTGCGGGCGAAGTGGCGGTGAACCGCGCCTCGATGGGGGAGGGTTGAGGGGTGCGCAGAGTCTGGATGGTCGGCGGGATCGGGTTCGGGGTGTGCCTGAGCTTCATCGCGCTGCTCGTCGTCGGTACGTACTCGGCCGCCGCCGGGCTCGGTTCCGCCGCGGGCAACGCGGTCGGGCTCGCCAAGGGTGCCGTGCCCTCCCTCTACCAGCCGCTCGTGCAGAAGTGGGGCGCCTACTGCCCCAGTCTCAATCCCGCGATGCTCGCCGCCCAGCTCTACTCGGAGAGCGGCTGGAAGCCCACCGCCGTCAGCCCGGTCAACGCCCAGGGCATCGCGCAGTTCATGCCCGCCACCTGGGCGACCCACGGCATCGACGGCAACGGCGACGGCAAGCGGGACATCTGGGATCCCGCGGACGCCATTCCGTCAGCCGCCTCGTACGACTGTGAACTGGCCAAGTACGTCAAGGACGTGCCCGGCGACGCGAGCGACAACATGCTCGCCGCCTACAACGCCGGTGCGTACGCCGTCATCAAATATGGCGGGATTCCGCCGTACAGCGAGACCCAGGGCTATGTGAAGACCATCCGCTCCCTGGAGAAGAGCTTTGCCGCGCCCGTCGGTCGGGTGCAGCCCTCCCAGCAGGCGGCGGGGGCCATCTACTACGCGCAGCAGAAGCTCGGGACGCCCTATCTGTGGGGCGGCGAGGGGACGGCCGAACAAGGCGGCCGGTTCGACTGTTCGGGGCTGACACAGGCCGCGTACCAGAGTGTGGGGATCACGCTGCCGCGCGTTGCCAACGACCAGTACAACGCGGGCCCGCACCCCGCGCGGGGTGAACTGCTCCCCGGTGACCTGGTCTTCTTCTCGACCGACCTCGGTAACTCGCGGGCCATTCACCACGTCGGGCTCTACGTGGGCGGCGGCTACATGATCAACGCTCCCTATACCGGCGCCGTCATCCGCTTCGACAAGATCGACGCGCCCGACTACTTCGGCGCGACCCGGGTCACCAAGGACGGTGCGGCTGCCCTGCCGACGCCCACGCCCGGTGCCTGAACCAAGCCTTCCGGTGGCTTGAACTCTCCGTGAAGCCAAGGCCCTGAGCTGCGACGATGAGTCTCTCTTCGATAACGTCGGCGTGATCATTCAGTGGAGAGTGGAACGAGGCGGCCCAGAAGGGCGTTCCCTGGACAGTGACTGATGTACGTACTGACCACGGGGGTTGGTAGCAGGACGCAACAAGGCAAGGGGCCGCAGCATGGCTGGACTCGCATTCGACGGAGCGAATCCCGATGTCGGCCTGCTCTACGACATCAACGGACTCGCCAAGGACGCCCCCTCCTGGCTCGACCGCGCCATGGCCTTCGTCGGGGAGTACGGCATCCTGCTCGGCCTCGTGCTCGTCGTGCTGTGGTGCTGGTGGAGCGTGCGGCGCGCGGAGGACCGGCAGTCCGCGGTCGTCTCCGTCGCCGGGATCGTCTGGGCGCCGCTGGCCGCCTCCATCGCCGTCCTCGTCAACATCCCCATCCGCGACTTCGTGCAACGACCGCGTCCCTTCCTCGACCACAAGGGGCTCGACGTCCTGGTCGGCGGCAAGAGCGACTTCTCGTTCGTCAGCGACCAGGCCACCCTCGCCATGGCGATCGGCGCCGGACTCTTCGTCGCTCACCGCAAGTTCGGCCTGATCGCGCTCGGGCTGGCCCTGCTCGAAGGGTTCTGCCGGGTCTACATGGGCGTCCACTACCCGACCGACGTCGTGGGCGGCTTCGCGCTCGGCACCGCCGTCACACTGCTCCTCGCGCCCCTCGCCCAGCTGCTGCTCACCCCGGTGGTGGCGGCCGTGGCCCGCTCGCGGCGGCTCGGACTGCTCGTGCACTCGCGCCGCGCCCTGACGGTGGTTCCGGCCGCGGCCGGCGGCGCGGTCGAGCGGCCTGGCTCCGCCGAGCGCGACCTGGCGGCCTGACGCCGGCTCAGCGGGGCGGCGCGGGTCAGAGCGCCTGGGGGAAGTCGAAGAGCCTGCCCGGGTCGTACTGCTTCTTCAGCTGCGCGAGGCGCGGTGCGGCCGTGCCGTAGTAGGCCGTACGCCAGTCGGTGAGCGAGGGGTCCGGATAGTTCTGGTACGCCGCGCCCGAGGCGTACGGGCGCATCGCGTCGTGCGTCCGGGTCAGCCAGGCCTGCTGTGCGGCACCCGATGTGCCCGGCCGCCAGGACGCGACGTACTGGACGAGGACGCGCGAGGTGCGGTGGACGAAGGCGGTGGCGTCCGGGGCGACCCGGTTGACCGCGCCGCCGAGCGCGGTGAGCACGATGGTGCCGCCGCCCCCGTTGTCCGACGCGGCGATGTGCGTGAACTCCTCGGCCCCGCCGAGGAGTTGACGTATGCCGTCCTGGGGCAGCGCCTTGGTGTAGAAGTCGGACTTGGCGGCGTACGTCTCGCGCTGGAGCGCCCCCTGCGGGGAGCGGCCCGGGGTCGTGCCGGGCAGGTGGCACTGGGCCTGGCTGTAGGTGGAGCACCCGCCGTACAGCAGCATCGCGTCCTGGAAGCCGGTGCGGTGCAGGGTCACCGAGGAGGCGGAGGCGCCCGCGCGGTCGGCGAGGCGGTCGAGGGCGTTCTGGAGATCGCCGTAGGAACCGAGCGAGAACGCGGCGATGGTGACGGTCGGGTTGCCGCCGCCGGCCGCCCCGGACAGGTGTGCGGCGGACCAGATCTCGTCGGGCTGGTCCGGGCCCCACTCCTGCCAGGCGCCGACCACCGCCTGCGCCTGCCGCCACGGCCAGGTCAGATAGGCGGTCACGCCCTGGGGCGCGGCGTGCGTACGGAAGGTGAGGCCGGTGACCACGCCGAAGTTGCCGTTGCCCGCGCCGCGCAGGGCCCAGAACAGATCCGGGTTCTGCTTCTGGCTCGCCGTCAGTTTCCGGCCATCGGCGGTGACCAGGTCGACGGAGGTCAGACTGTCGCAGGCGAGTCCGTACGCGCGGGCCGTTACCCCGTGTCCGCCGCCCAGGGTCAGGCCCGAGACGGCGACGGTGGGGCAGGAGCCGCCGGGGATCGTACGGCCGCTCTTCGCCAGGCCGGTGTACACGTCGAGGAGGCGGGCGCCCGCGCCGACCGTGCCGTCGGCGGAGACGGAGTTGAGCCGTGACACGTCGATGACGAGGCGCCCGGTCCCGGAGGACCAGCCCGCGTAGTCGTGGCCGCCGCTGCGGACGGAGATCGGGGTGCGGTGGGCGCGGGCGTAGGCGAGGCACTCCTGTACGTCCGCCGCGTGGGCCACGTATGCGACGGCGTCGGGCTTCTGTGTGTCGAAGCGGGTGTTGTAGAGCTGGCGGGCCGTGGCATATTCGGCGTCGCCGGGACGGATGAGCTTGCCTTCGAGGGAGTGGGCGAGGGCGGTCCAGTCCGCGGGCGCGGAGGAGCTCGGCGCGGGGGAGGGGGCCGCCGCCGTACGGCTCGGCGCGGGTGCGGGCCCGGGGTGCGGGGGGCCGCCGCAGCCGGAGGTGGCGACGGCGGTCGCGGCGGTGCCGGCGGCGCCGGCGGTCGCGGTGAGGAGGGTGCGGCGGCGCATGGGGGCTCCCAGGGGGCGTGTGGGGCGCTGGGCTGGCTCCTTCCCACCCACCCCCCACCTGAACCGACCGGCCCTCACCCCCATGCGGGGCGGCGTCGAGTGGTTGCCGGGCGGGCGGAGGTTGCCTGTGCTGGGCACCCCTGGCAAGGGCGCCCGTCCAGGGGCGCGGGGAACTGCGCGGCCGGGATGCGTACGGGGGGAGCCGGGAGGCGCCCCGGGGTCACTTGGTGGCGGGGCCGTTCGGGAGGGACGGGATGGGGAGGGACGGGGTGTCGGTGGCGTGGGTGTCGGCGTCCGTGCGAGCTCTGTCGCGGCTGCGGCGGGCCGGGCCGACCCAGCCACAGCCGCAGCGGGCGATCGCGAAGCTTCCGCGTTCCGTGACGGTCGTCTGGTGGGGCACCGCACCACGGTACTGCGGGCGTGCGTGACGGGGGCCCCACCGCGGTCGTTAGGAGGGAGGGGCCAGGCCGTCTCTCGCGGCCCGGGCCAGAGGGCGTTGGGGGTTGGGCGGCGATGGTGGTGCAGCGGAACGGAGCGGGGCGAGCGGGCGCGATGGTGACCGCCCTGGTGGTCGGCGGGGTGCTCGCGACCGCCACCGGGTGCGGCACGGACGACACCGCGATCGCGAGTGGCGCCCCGGCCGACCCGGCGGTGACGGTACGGACGGCCGCGGACCGGCTGGTGGCGGCGGCCGGTTCGCGGGTCACGACCTCCATGGAGATGGCCACCGGGGGCACCCGCGTGACGATCCGCGGCGAGGGAACGTACGACTTCCGGCACCGGAGCGGCCAGTTGACGGTGACGCTCCCCGAGGACGCCCGGGGCGTGGACGAACGCCGGCCGATCACCGAGCTTCTCGCGCCGGGCGCGCTCTACATGAAGAACCGGGGCGCCGGGGTGCCCGCCGACAAATGGGTGCGCGTCGACACCGCCTCGCTGGCCGACGGCAACCTGGTCACGGGCGGCGCCACCGACCCGTACGTGGCCGCCGAACTCCTGCGCGGCGCCCGGAATGTGACGTACGTCGGCGAGGAGCAGCTGGCCGGGGTGACGGTGCGCCACTACCGGGGAAGCGCCGCGCTGCCGGCGACGGTGGCGAAAGGGTTCTCCAAGGGCGCGGTGCCGTTCGACGCGTACTTCGACGCGTCGGGACGGCTGTGCAAGGTGCGCCACCGGTTCAGCTACGTCAACCGTGGCCGGCCCGTGGCGGTGGCGTCGACGACGCTGCTGTACGGGTTCGGGGCGCCCGCGACGGTACGGCTTCCGGCGGCCCGGGACATCTTCGACGGGAAGATCCAGCCGTAATCAGCCAGAAATGGCCCCCTCAGGTGGGGCGGGGGTGGCGGAAATGGTCCGTCCGTGCCATGCGCGGTGCGTACCCCTCTCCCTACGCTAGGAAGCCGACGACGGCGAGCGGGCGGCCGACTGACGGCGGGAAGAGGTCGAGGAAGGGGTGATGTGCGTGGCTTCGCTTCGCGGTGTGACCGTCCAGGACCACGTGGCCCTCGTCGAGATCGAGCTGTGCGGGGAATTGATGATCGCGGCGTCCGCCGCGGAGGGGGACCGGCTCAGCCCCGACCTGATCGACGAGGTCCTGAACGTGGTCCAGCCCATCCGACCCCCCGACCCCCCTTGGCCCCGCCGGTAGGGCTCTGTTCCTGGGCGCAGGGCGCCGCCCCCCGGGCACAAGGAGGCCCGTAGGGCCTGGGCCGGGTGTCGGGTGCCCTGCAAGGGGCGCGGGGAACTGCGCGGGTCCACGGCCCCCTGACGAGGGCGGGCTTGCGCGGCGCGGGGAGCTGGTGCCAGGTAACCCCGTTCCGCACCGGCCCGCTCGACGGCGGCCCCCGGCCGCCTACGTGCGCATCATGCGGGCGATCGCCTTCGTCGCTTCCTCCACCTTCGCGTCGATCTCATCGCCCCCCTTGACCGCCGCGTCGGCCACGCAGTGCCGCAGGTGCTCCTCCAGGAGCTGGAGCGCGAAGGACTGCAGCGCCTTGGTCGACGCGGAGACCTGGGTGAGTATGTCGATGCAGTAGACGTCTTCGTCGACCATCCGCTGCAGCCCGCGGATCTGCCCCTCGATCCGGCGCAGCCGCTTGAGGTGCTCGTCCTTCTGCTTGTGGTACCCGTGCACCCCGCGGTCGTGATCGGTCACCGGGGCCGCTGGGGTCACCGCGGTCGCAGGGGCGGTCGGGGCCGCCGCAGCTGCCGGGGCCGCCGGGGCCGCCGGGGCCGGCGGTGCCGGCGGTGCTGAAGAGTCCTCGACCGGGGGGCCGGGCGCCTCGGTGGTCGTCATCGCGTCCTCCCGTTGTCTGCTGCCGTGCGCGCTGTGTGTGCCATAAGTGCCGTGCGTGCCATGAGTCTGCCGCCGGATGCCGGCCCTTACACGGCCGCCCCCTGCACGGTCGGCCCCGCACGCGTGGTGGTCTGCCGTGCAGGACAAGGAGTTGGATACCCCTCATGGGTATAGGATAACGAATTTTCGTATTCCGGGCGGGGGCCCGTGCTGATCACTGTGCCTGATGGGCGACACTGAAGAACGCCGGTTAGCCGTGGCCGGATGATGCGCCTAGCATCAGCCTGACCGAATCCCAAGCACTCCGAGGACCCCACGTGCGCTTTCGTCTGACCCCCAGGGAGACGAGCTTCTACGACATGTTCTCCGCATCCGCGGACAACATCGTCACGGGCTCGAAGCTCCTCATGGAACTGCTCGGAGCGGATTCCGCCTCCCGGGCCGAGATCGCGGAGCGCATGCGGGCAGCGGAGCACGCGGGGGACGATGCCACCCACGCGATCTTCCACCAGCTGAACTCCTCCTTCATCACGCCGTTCGACCGCGAGGACATCTACAACCTCGCCTCGTGCCTCGACGACATCATGGACTTCATGGAGGAGGCCGTCGACCTGGTCGTCCTCTACAACGTGGAGGAGCTGCCCAAGGGCGTCGAGCAGCAGATCGAGGTCCTCAACCGGGCGGCCGTGCTGACCGCCGAGGCCATGCCGAACCTGCGGACGATGTCCAATCTGACCGAGTACTGGATCGAGGTCAACCGGCTGGAGAACCAGGCCGACCAGATCCACCGCAAGCTGCTCGCCCACCTCTTCAACGGCAAGTACGACGCCATCGAGGTGCTCAAGCTCAAGCAGATCGTGGACGTACTCGAAGAGGCGGCGGACGCGTTCGAGCACGTGGCGAACACGGTGGAGACCATCGCCGTCAAGGAGTCCTGACCCAGTCATGGACACCTTTGCTTTGATCGTGACCATTGGCGTCGCGCTCGGATTCACGTACACGAACGGCTTCCACGACTCGGCGAACGCCATCGCCACGTCGGTCTCGACGCGGGCGCTGACCCCGCGGGCCGCGCTGGCGATGGCCGCCGTCATGAACCTGGCCGGTGCCTTCCTCGGCAGCGGCGTTGCGAAGACCGTGAGCAAGGGGCTCATCTCCACGCCCGAGGGCAACAAGGGGATGGGCATCCTGTTCGCGGCGCTGGTCGGCGCGATCATCTGGAACCTGGTCACCTGGTACTTCGGACTGCCCTCGTCGTCCTCGCACGCCCTGTTCGGCGGCATGGTCGGCGCGGCCCTCGCGGGCGGTACGACCGTGTACTGGTCCGGCGTGCTCGACAAGATCGTCATCCCGATGTTCGTGTCACCGGTGGTCGGCCTGGGCGTCGGCTACCTGGTGATGTGCGCGATCCTGTGGATGTTCCGCAAGGCGAACCCGCACAAGGCGAAGCGCGGGTTCCGTATCGCCCAGACCGTCTCCGCGGCCGGCATGGCGCTCGGCCACGGTCTTCAGGACGCGCAGAAGACCATGGGTGTCGTGGTGATGGCGCTGACCATCGCCGACGTCCAGTCCGCCGGGGACGAGATCCCGATCTGGGTCAAGATCGCGTGTGCGGCGATGCTGTCGCTCGGTACGTACGCGGGTGGCTGGCGGATCATGCGGACGCTGGGCCGGAAGATCATCGAACTCGACCCGCCGCAGGGTTTCGCCGCGGAGGCGACGGGCGCGTCGATCATGTTCGGCTCGTCGTTCCTGTTCCAGGCGCCGATCTCCACGACGCATGTGATCACCTCGGCGATCATGGGTGTGGGGGCGACCAAGCGGGTCAACGCGGTGCGGTGGGGTGTTGCCAAGAACATCATCCTGGGGTGGTTCATCACGATGCCTGCGGCGGCGCTCGTCGCTGCGCTCAGCTATCTGGTGGTACGGGTCTTCTTCGGCTAGCCGGGGTGCGGCTGGGCCACGTTCGCCTGCGGTCCGGTACCGGATTGTTCGCGCAGTTCCCCGCGGCGCCCCTGGGTCCGCTTTTCGACGCCGGCCGTGCCGGGCTGCTCGCGCAGTTCCCCGCGCCCCTTGGGTACTCGGTGCCGGCCGGCATGAACAACCTCAACCGGTCATGGCCCCTGGCCCTTGAGGCCTTGGGGGAGTTTGAGGACGAGCGCCCTTCAGGCGCGAACGGGGTCCGGGGCGGAGCCCCG
>NZ_JBEZKW010000101.1:0-18073 GCF_040651795.1 Streptomyces sp. NPDC048361 | reverse complement strand
GACCAGGCCTCTGTTCAGCCGCAGTGTTGAAGGTGAGCGCACTCGATGCGAGCCGTACGGGGCAGGCTCGCTGATCAGGTTGGAAAGGGCTCAGTAGCTATGTAAGTGTCATGCCTATCAACTATGACTATGGGGCTGTCAAGGATCACCCCCCATAGTCTGAAGAAGCTCCATTCTGATGATGAGCCCCACTAGCCTAGGTAGCTAGTGGGGTGCTCTCTTTCATCCCTAGGTTTTGCAGGGTCTCGAACTTCCCCGCGAGTGGTCTGGAACATTCCTCACAATGTGAACGGAATGATCTTGCCGTGTGCCTCACGCATGTGGCGTCGAAGCCTGACCCTTGCATCTACCTCTTGCGAGGCATTGCGGTCCTGCCGGGCTTGTCGCAGTGCGGCGATGACGATGGTGCAAGCTCCACACCCCTCCTGTCCCTGAACAGGTTCCCCTGCGGCCGGTAGCAGGCCTAGAGGCTGGTTGGACGCGTACATGGGCACTCCCCTCGGACTTTCGTGACAGTGGTAGGAGTGTCGTCCTCCGCATGGGGGCTCCCTAGTGTGATCAGTAGGGGCAAGTCCCCTCTCTGGCAGTTCTTTTGGCTGTCTAGTGGCATCGGTAGGGGCAAGATGGAACCTATGGACATCGGGGAGTTGATCAGGGACCTTCGGAAGGCTCGCGGACTGTCCCAGGGCGGGCTCGCGAAGATGATCAATGAGCAGCACGGCACGACTCTCACGCGGGAGTACGTGAGCGGCTGGGAATGTTCCAAGCATGAGCCCGGTCCGTTTTACCTCCGGGCGTTATCTGCCGTCCTGGATGTACCCCTAGCTGTCCTGGAGAACGAGTTGGAACGGCGTGTCTTTCTCACAGACGTTGCAGGGGCCGCGATAGCCCCTGTGGTGGCCTCTGACCTCCTGTCCGTCGGGTTCGCTGCCAGGCTGCACGGCGGGCCGTCTGGGGACGACTGGGAGGGGAAGCTAGCCAACTACGGCACTGACTACATGTCCCTGGGTGCCGCCGACATTCAGCGGCGGGTGTCTGGTGAGCTGGTCGTGGTGCAACAACAGCTTGACAAGCCGCAGTTGTGGTCTGTGGCCTCCCGGTTGATGACTCTGTACGCCAAGACGTTTCCTGGGTCGGACGGTTCCAAGGCCGTCCACTGGTACCGCATGGCTGCCAAGGCTGCCGACGAGTCGGGAGACGACACGGCCCGCGTCTGGGTGCGTGGTCGAGCGGCCATTGCTCTCGGGTATGAGGGTGCCTCTCTGGGCGTTGCGGACCTACTGGCGGATCAAGCTCTTGCGATCTCCGACAGGGCTTCCCTGGGGCTCTTGAATGCGGTCATGGGGAAGGCGCACGTTGCTGCCCTCCGAGGAGACAGCGCTACGGCTCTCGAACTTGCGGAGCGCGGACGCCGGATCTTCGACAACGCAGGCTCCTACGAGCAGACCAGCGATTACGCGGTGCCGTGGTGGCGCATGAATGTTTTCCTGTCTCTGCTCCTGGCCCGACTCGGAGATGAGAAGGGGGCCGTAGGGGCCCAGGAACAAGCCAGGAAGGAACTGCCGTCGACGTTGCCCAGGTTTGCCACCCACCTTCAACTCCACAGGGGCCTGATGCTGGCTCGCTCCGGTGATCGTGCGGGAGGCACGGCGTACGCGCAGGCCGCCATGGACGCTCTGCCGCCGGAGAAACACTCCCTGACCCTGCGCATGCTCATGGATGAGATCAAGGCATAGCGCGTTCGGCGTCGGTTGACGGTGGGTAGAGCAGCGGGGACGCTTCACGGTGATGGCAGGCAGTCACGGCCCCTACTCACGGCTACCCTGACCTTGCTCATTACGTAGTTGGCTGGCTCTGTGGACGAATGGGGGCGTGCTTTGCCTACCGGCAAGGTCAAGTGGTTCAACAGCGAGAAGGGCTTCGGCTTTCTCTCCCGGGACGACGGCGGCGACGTCTTCGTCCACTCCTCCGTGCTCCCCGCCGGGGTCGAGGCGCTCAAGCCCGGACAGCGCGTCGAGTTCGGTGTCGTCGCCGGGCAGCGCGGCGACCAGGCCCTCTCCGTCACGGTCCTCGACCCGGCCCCCTCGGTGGCCGCGGCCCAGCGTCGCAAGCCCGATGAACTGGCCTCCATCGTGCAGGACTTGACCACCCTCCTCGAGAACATCACGCCGATGCTGGAGAAGGGCCGCTACCCCGACAAGGCGGCCGGCAAGAAGATCGGCGGCCTGCTGCGGGCGGTCGCCGACCAGTTGGACGTCTGAGCCGGCCGCGGTCGAGTCACTGCTGTAGGGGAGTTGCCGTACGCGAGCAGCCGCAGGCGCGCTGCCCGCACCCCTTAGTGGTCGAACGACAGCGCGTCGCGGCCCAGCGCGGGGACCAGTCCCTCGGCTGCGGCGCGCGTCAGGAGTCCGCGTACCGCGGCGTAGCCGTCCTCGCCGAGGTCCGCGGTGAACTCGTTGACGTACAGCCCGATATGCCGGTCGGCCACCGTCGGGTCCATCTCCTGGGCGTGCTCGCGCACGTAGGGCCTGGACACCTCGGGGTCGTCCCAGGCGAGCCGTACGGAGGCGCGGGCGGAGTCGGCGAGCAGCCGCAGTGTGTCCGCGCCGAGCGAGCGCTTGGCGATGATCGCGCCGAGCGGGATGGGCAGCCCGGTCGTGGCCTCCCAGTGCTGCCCCATGTCGGCAAGGCAGTGCAGGCCGTAGTCCTGATAGGTGAAGCGGGCCTCGTGGATGACGAGCCCTGCGTCGACCTTGCCGTCGCGTACCGCGGGCATGATCTCGTGGAACGGCATGACGACGACCTCGCCGACCCCACCCGGCACGACGTCCGCGGCCCACAGGCGGAACAGGAGGTACGCCGTCGACTTCTCGCTCGGCACCGCCACCGTCCTGCCGGTGAGGTCGACCCCCGCGTCCCGGGTGAGGACCAGCGGGCCGCAGCCCCGGCCGAGCGCGCCGCCGCACGGCAGCAGCGCGTACTCGTCGAGGACCCACGGCAGCACCGCGTACGACACCTTGAGCACGTCGAACTCGCCGCGCTCGGCCATGCCGTTGGTGATGTCGATGTCCGCGAACGTGACGTCGAGGGCGGGCGCGCCCGGCACCCGGCCGTGTGCCCACGCGTCGAAGACGAACGTGTCGTTCGGGCAGGGGGAGAAGGCGATCTTCAGCGCCGGTTCAGTGCTCATGTGCCGTCCAACTCTCCAATACGGGTGGGAGCTTCCCGAAAGCGCCGGTGAGGGCGGCGAGCGCGTCGCCGATCCGCCACGCCGAACGGTCGCGCGGGCCGACCTCGTTGGAGATCGCGCGGATCTCCAGGACCGGAAGGCCGTACTGGTCGGCGGCCTCGGCGACACCGAAGCCCTCCATCGCCTCGGCGAGGGCGCGCGGGTGGCGGGTGCGGAGTTCGGCGGCGCGCTCGGCGGTCCCGGTGGCGGTGGTCACGGTGAGGATCGTGCCGTGCGCGGCGTCCAGGGCTCGTGTCGCGCGGCGGGCGAGCGAGTTGAGTACGTGCACCTGGTGGCGGCCGAAGCCGAGCTCGGTGACGGGGATGAAGCCATCGGGGGAGCCGGCGCCCAGGTCGGCGGCGACGATCTGCGCTGACACGACGAGCGAGCCGAGCGGTGCGACGCCGGGGAAGCCGCCGCCGATGCCGGCCGAGAGCACCAGGTCGTAGCCGGGGCCGGGGCCGGGGCCGGGGCCGGGGCCGGAGCCCGGGCCGAGCGCGAGGGCGCGGGCGGTGCCGGCCGCCGCGGCGGCGGGGCCCACGCCCACCGGGCAGACGTGGATCTCGTGTCCCGCGCGGCCGAACCGGGTCAGCGGCGACGGGGAGAAATCGGGCCCGGGGAACAGGGTCCTGCGGATCTGCTCCTCGCCCAGGCGCTCGTACCCGGCGAGCGCGAGACCGGCGGCGACGGAGTCCGCCTCCGCCGCCACCGCGGTCGCCACCAGTACGCGCATCAGGCGGGGCCCACGCTCAGGAGTTGGTGCGCTTGAGCGTGAAGCTCCAGACCGACTCGGGCTTGTTGTCCTTGTTGACCTGGATGATGCTGACCTTCTTCTCCTTCGGTGCGGCGCCCTGCCCGCCGGTCGAGAAGACGTCGGCGTTGGGGAAGCTCCGGTAGGTCTGGGAGGAGGCCTCGGTGATCGGGCTGCCGTCGAGCAGCGCGATCCACTTGCTGCCGTTTTCGACGACCTTGGGGTCGACGCCGAGGCGCAGGGTCGAGCCGGGCGCGTAGTCGATCGACTTGGCATCCTTGACGCCGCTGAGGCAGCTGGTGAGCTTGGACTCGGCGAGCGGCTTGCCGTCGTTACGGCAGGACGCCTCGGTGTTGACGGAGTTTGTGCCGACCGTCACGGTCGCGAGAGGCGTCGGCTTGTCGCAGGCGGAGAGGACGAGGAGTCCGGCGGAGGCGGCGGCGAGTGCGAAGCCGGCCCGGCGGGTCCTACCGGAAGTGAACGCAACGGTCATGGACCGAAGGCTATCGGTCGTCCCCGGCCACGCCGCGCGGGGGTGTGGCGCGCCGCGTCGGTGTCGCCCCGGCCCACCCTTCCCCCGGGGCCCCGCCCCAGATCCCGCTGAGCGCCTTGAGCGCGCTGGTCCTCAATCGCCGGACTGGCTGGTTGTGCCGGTGCGGGCCGGCACCAAGTAGTCAGGGGCGCGGGGAACTGCGCGGGATGCGGGCACGGTCCGCAGCCGAAGACGGGGTTGCTGGGGCTCCGCCCCAGACCCCGTTCGCGCCTTGAGGGCGCTCGTCCTCAAACGCCGGACGGACTGACTATGCCGGTGCGGGCCGGTGCCGAGTAGGCAAGGGCGCGGACAGCCCCACCCGGCCGCATCCCGGGGCCGGGGTTCGCGTGGGCCGGGGCCTCAGGCGACCCTCGGCCGTGGCGTGCCGCGGCGGGCGGCGCCCAGCAGGCCCCGGACCGAGACGACCGCGCCGAGCGCGAGCAGGGCCGCCGCCACCGACATGCCCAGGATCCCGTTGAGCGGCAGCGCGATACCGATCGCACCCCCGATCACCCACGCCACTTGGAGCAACGTCTCGGAGCGGGCGAACGCAGACGTACGGACCTCCTCCGGCACATCGCGCTGGATCATCGCGTCCAGGGACAGCTTGGCCAGGGCCTGAGTGAGGCCGGCCGTCGCGCCGAGCACCGCCACCATCGGACCGCTGAAGAACGCCGCGGCGAGAACCGCGGCCCCCAGCGCGATGGTCAGCATCGTCACGATCAGCACCTCGGGCCCGCGCGCCTTGAGCAGCGAGCCGACCGCCGTGCCCAGCGCGTTTCCCACGCCCGCCGACACACCCACGATGCCGAGCGAGACCGCCGCGCTCTGCCCGGACAGGGGGTGCTCGCGCAGCAGGAAGGCCAGGAAGAAGATCAGGAACCCGGACAGGGCGCGCAGCGCGGCGTTGGCGTACAGCCCGTTCTGCACGGACACCCCGACCGTACGCAGGCTCGGCTTGCGGCCCTCGCGGTCCAGGAGCGTCGCCTTGGTCTCGCCCTTCGCCGAGTCGACCTTGTGGGGCAGCGTGAAGGCCAGGAACGTACCGCCGCAGAAGACGCAGAACGCCGCGTAGAGCGGCCACGCCGGCCCGATGCGGGAGAGGCCCGCGCCGATGGGGGCCGCGATACCCGTGGCGAGAAGACCCGCGAGGGTGACCCGCGAGTTCGCCTTCACCAGGGAGAACCGTGGGGGCAGCAACCTCGGCACCACGGCGCTTCGCACCACGCCGTACGCCTTGGAGGCGACCAGCACGCCGAGCGCCGCGGGATAGAGCTCAAGGCCGCCGGTGGCGACCGCGCCGGACATCGTGAGGGCGAGCAGCGCACGGGCCAGCATCGCGCCGGCCATCGCGGCGCGGCGGCCGTGCGGCATCCGGTCGAGCAGCGGGCCGATCACCGGCGCCAGGAGAGTGAACGGTGCCATCGTGATCGCCAGATAGAGGGCGACACGTCCGCGTGCCTGATCCGTCGGCACGGAGAAGAAGACGGTCGAGGCGAGCGCCACGGTGATCAGGACGTCACCCGCGCCGTTCACCGCGTGCAGCTCGATCAGTTTGCCGAGCCCCGACTCACCCGCGCCGTGCGCATGGGTGGCTTTTCTGATCGAACGCGCCGTCCCCGAGAAGGGGAGGCGCAGGGCGTGACCGACCGACCGCACCGCCCTGCGGCAGCGGCCCGACCCGTCCCAAGACCCCGACGACCTTGCGGTTGTCACCCCGCCATAGTGCCCCAACACCGTCCGACCCGAACCAGGATTCGGACGTGCAGGTGGGCCGGGGGCCCCGAAGGGGGTAGCGTGACAGGCGCGCCGCCCGCGGCTGCCCAAGGCCGCGCGCCTCTCCGTGATCCCGCAGAATGGGTCGCAGAAGGTGCGCCTCCACGCTCATACGGAGCAGGGGGGACCCCCTTGGTCAGTGAAACTGGACAGCCGCTGGGCAGTTGATAGCCCGGGCGCGGACGTTGACGCGGCCCCCTGGTCCGCTCCGCCCGCCACCCGTACGCATTCGGCTCCCCGGCGCACCCGTGAGACGGCGTAGGAGAGAAGCGAGACCTGTGAGTGCTGCGACGACGCGAAGCCGTACCCCTGACCGCCTGTGCGCCGAGGCGGTCGACCTAGCCCGCGAGGCGGCGGAGGAAGCCGCCGCGCCCGGGGTGGTCGGCGAGCATGTGGCCGTGGTGTCGGAGGGCGACCGGGTCGTCACGCACTTCTTCGAATGCAAGGAGTTCGGCTACCGCGGCTGGCGCTGGGCGGTGACCGTCGCCCGTGCCTCACGGGCCAAGCTGGTCACCCTCGACGAGACGGTGCTGCTGCCCGGGCCCGACGCGCTGCAGGCCCCCGAGTGGGTGCCGTGGAGCGAGCGGCTGCGCCCTGGCGACATGGGCCCCGGCGACCTGCTGCCCACCGAGGCCGACGATCTGCGTCTGGAGCCCGGCTACACCGGTGAGGACGCGCCGCCGCCCAACGCGGTCGTCTCCGAGGAGCTGGCCGAGCGGGTCGAGGCGGAGGACGCGGAGCTGGCCGACCGGTCCGACGTGGCCGCGGCGGGCACCGCGCGCGGCTCCATCGCCTCCGTCGCCGACGAGCTCGGCATGCGCCGGGCGCGGGTGCTTTCGCGGTACGGGCTCCATGCGGCGGCCGACCGGTGGGAGGAGTCCTTCGGCGGCAAGACCGCGATGGCTCAGGCGGCGCCGGCCTCCTGCGTGTCGTGCGCCTTCCTCGTGCCGATCGCCGGGTCCCTCTCCCAGGCCTTCGGTATCTGCGCCAACGAATTCGGTCCTGCGGACGGGCATGTCGTGGCGCTCGACTACGGCTGTGGGGGGCACTCCGAGGCGGCGGTCATGCCGAAGCCGCCGCGGCCGGCTGCGCCGGTGCTCGATACGGTGGCGCCGGATCCGTTCGCCCTGCGGCCGGGCTCGGGCGGTTCCGTGCCGGATGCCCCCGACGCGACGGACGACTTGGGCCACTCCTGACCCCGGGTCCCCCTGGGGCCCCGCCCCAGACCCCGTTCGCGCCTGAACGGCGCTCGTCCTCAAACTCCCCCCAGGCCTTAAGGGCCAGGGGGGACCCCCATGACGGGCTGTGGTGGCCTTGACCAAGCACCCCGCCAAGAGCAGCCCACCCAGGGGCACGGGATTGCCGGGGTGGGGCCGGGGCGGGGTACCTTCGGGCCGCGGTCCCGGGACGCGGGGCAGGACAGAGCGGAGTACGGCGTGATCGTCAAGGCGATGGCGGCCGAAGGGGCCGACCCCTTCGGGACGGCGCGGCTGCGCAGAGGCGTCCTGAACGCCTGGGGCGCGGGCCCCGCCAGATTCCGCGAGGACGCCAACGCCGAGGAAGACCTCGCACTGGGCGGCTACCGCGACCGCCTCGTCGTGGAGCTCGCCCAGAACGCCGCCGACGCCGCGGCCAGGGCGAACACCACCGGGCGGCTCCGCCTGACCCTGCACCCCGCCGGGCAGGGCAACCCCGCCGTGCTGGCCGCGGCCAACACCGGCGCACCCCTGGACGCCGTCGGCGTCGAGTCGCTCTCCACCCTGCGCGCCAGCGCCAAGCGCGCCGACACCGAGGTGGCCGTCGGCCGGTTCGGCGTCGGGTTCGCCGCCGTGCTCGCCGTCAGCGACGAACCCGCCGTCGTGGGCCGCACCGGCGGCGTGCGCTGGTCGCTCGGCGAGGCCCGCGAGCTGGCCGCCGAGGCCGCCCTCGCCAGCCCCGGCCTGGGCGACGAGCTGCGCCGCCGCGAAGGACACGTACCGCTGCTCAGGCTGCCGCTGCCCGCCGAGGGCGCGGCCCCCGAGGGGTACGACACCGTCGTGGTGCTGCCCCTGCGCGACGGCACCGCCGAGGACCTCGTACGCCACCTCCTCGACGGCATCGACGACGCCCTGCTCCTCACCCTGCCCGGCCTCACCGAGATCATCGTCGAAACCCCGGACGCCACCAGGGTGTTGCGGCGCTCCACGCATGACGCGTACGTGCACGTCGACGACAGCCGGGACCAGAGCGTCCACCGGTGGCGCACCGTCAGCCATCACGGCCCGATCGACGGCAAGCTGCTCGCCGACCGGCCCGTCGAGGAGCGGCTGCGTCCGCACTGGACGGTGACCTGGGCGGTCCCGGTCGACGAGGACGGCGCGCCCGAGCGGCCCCGTACCGCACCGGTCGTGCACGCGCCGACCCCCACCGACGAGCCGCTCGGCGTGCCCGCGCTGCTCATCGCCTCGTTCCCGCTGGATACCGCGCGCCGCCACCCCGCACCGGGACCGCTCACCGACTTCCTGGTGGAGCGCGCCGCCGACGCGTACGCCGAACTCCTCGGCGGCTGGAGCCCGGTGGCGACCGGCACCGTGGACCTGGTGCCGGGTCCGCTGGGCCGGGGCGAGCTGGACGGCGCGCTGCGTGCGGCGGTCCTGCGCCGGCTGCCCCGCGTCGCGTTCCTGGCGCCCGCCGCGCCCACCGAGGAACTCCTCGCACTGCGCCCCTTCGAGGCGGAGGTCGTCGAGGGCGCGGGCGCCGACACCGTACGCGTACTCGCCGAAGTCCTGCCCACGCTGCTGCCCGCCGGGCTCGAACGCCGCCCGGAACTACGCGCGTTGGAGGTCGGGCGGCTCTCCCTGGGTGACGCCATCGAGCGTATCGCGGGAGCCGAACGCGCCCCCGAGTGGTGGCATCGGCTGTACGACACGCTCGCCGGCGTCGACCCCGACCGGCTCTCCGGTCTGCCCGTTCCGCTCGTAGGCGGCCGCACCGCGATCGGGCCCCGGCAGATCCTGCTGCCCCTCGCCGACACCCCTGCCGACCTGGGGCGACTCGGCCTTAAGGTCGCCCACCCCGATGCCGCCCACCCGCTGCTCGAACGCCTCGGCGCGCTGCCCGCGACCCCGCGCGCCGTCCTGACGACCCCTCAGGTGCGGGCCGCCGTCGCCGCCTCTCTCGACAGCGGCGAGATCTGGGACGAGGACGCCCTCGATGTCGACGAACTCGCCGACACGGTACTGACGTTGGTGCGCGAGGCGAACCTCGAACCGGGCGACGAGCCCTGGCTCGCCGCGCTCGCGCTGCCCGACGAGGATGGTGAACTCGCCCCGGCCGGCGAACTCGTCCTGCCGGGATCGCCCTTCGCCTCCGTCATCCGTGAAGGTGAACTCGCGGAGGTGGAGCGGGAGTTGGTGGACCGGTGGGGCGAACAGCCGCTCACCGCGTGCGGGGTGCTCGCCACGTTCACCCTCGTACGGGCCACCGATGTCGTCCTCGACCCCGATGAACTGGAGCCCGGCGAGGGCGATTTCGCCGAGCCGGACGACGTGGGGCTGCTCGACGCGGTCGACGTGTGGTGCGAGGACGTCCTCGACCGCCTCCCGGATTCCCCGGTGCCGCCCGTCGCCACGGAGATCGTCGCGGTGCGCGACCTCGACCTGGTCGACGACGACGCCTGGCCGCAAGCGCTCGCCCTGCTGGCCCAGCCGCCGCTGCGGGACGCCCTGATCCAGCCGGTGCGTGTCCTGCTGCCCGACGGCACGACGGAGTCCGTACGCCCGTACACCGCGTGGTGGCTGCGTGACCACCCGGTCCTCGACGGGCGACGCCCGGCCGGGTTGCGCGCGGCCGGCTCCGATCCGCTTCTGTCCGGCCTGTACGAGTCCGTGGACGCGACGGGCTTCGACGACACGCAGGTCCTTCGGGCGCTCGGGGTACGCACCTCGGTGCCGGCGCTGCTCGACGAGCCGGGCGGCGCGGCGGAGCTCCTCGGCCGACTCGCCGACCCGGGCCTGACGGTCTCCGCCTCCCAACTCCACGCCCTGTACACGGCGTTGGCCGACCTCGATCCCGAGCAGGTGACGCTGCCGGACGCGTTGCGGGTGGTGGTGGACGGCGAGGTGCGGGTGGTCGACGCGGCGGACGCGGTCGTGGCGGACGCGCCCGATCTGCTGCCCCTGGCCGCCGGTCGGCCCCTGCTTCCGGTCGCGCCGGCGCGGGCGGGCGAGCTCGCGGAGCTCCTCCAGGTGGGCCGGCTCAGCGAGGCCGCGGACGCGGAGGTCACCTCGGAGGGCATCTCGCATGCGGTGCCGGACGCGGTGCGGGCCCTGCTCGGCCCGGCCGCGCCGTCGACGTACGTCGAGCACGAGTCGCTGGTCGCGGGCGGGGTGGAGCTGGACTGGCGTCGCTCGGGGGACGGCGTGGTCCATGCGTCGACCCTGGAGGGGGTCGCGGCCGGTCTCGCCTGGGCGGCGGGGCAGTGGCCCCGGCGTTTCGAGGTGGCGGCGCTGCTGGAGGACCCGTCGAGGACTGCGGAGCTGGCGCGGGACCGTTGGTTCGACTAGCGCGAGCCGGGTGCGCCGGGGCTCCGCCCCAGACCCCGAGAGCCAGGTGTCGCTGGGCAGCCACTCGGCGCCGGCCCCACTGAGGACCAAGCGGGCTCAGTCCGGCCAGCGGCGGGTGACCCAGCGCCACGTCAGCTCCAGCGCGGCTGAGCCGACCACCGCCACTCCGACGGCAGTCCACGGCATCACCGCCCCCACCAGCTTCAACGCGAAGAAGTGCTGCAACCACGGCACCGCGAGCACCAGCAGGAACGCCACCCCCATGGAGACGACCAGCACGATCCGCCACCACGTGTAAGGGCGCGCGATGATCGCCAGCACCCACATCGAGACCAGGAAGAGCGTCAGCGTCGTCGCGCTGGTCTCCGCGTCCAGCTCGCCCGGCCCGGAGTAGTACGCCCGCGCGATCATGTACGTCACGAACGTGGCCACCCCCGCGATGACCCCGCTGGGAATCGCGTACCGCATCACCCTGCGCACGAAGTGCGGCTTGGCGCGCTCCTTGTTGGGCGCGAGGGCCAGGAAGAACGCCGGGATGCCGATGGTGAAGGTGGAGAGCAGCGTCAGGTGGCGGGGGAGGAAGGGGTACTCCACCTGCGAGCACACCACCAGGACCGCGAGCAGCACGGAGTACACCGTCTTGGTCAGGAACAGCGTCGCCACGCGCGTGATGTTGCCGATGACGCGCCGCCCCTCCGCCACCACCGACGGCAGCGTGGCGAAGCTGTTGTTCAGCAGGACGATCTGGGCGACCGCCCGGGTCGCCTCGGAGCCGGAGCCCATGCTCACGCCGATGTCCGCGTCCTTGAGCGCGAGCACGTCGTTGACGCCGTCGCCGGTCATCGCGACCGTATGGCCGCGGGACTGGAGGGCGGCGACCATGTCGCGCTTCTGCTGCGGGGTGACCCGGCCGAAGACCGAGTTGGCGTCCAGCATGTCGGCCATCTCGGCCTGGTCTGTGGGGAGTTGGCGGGCGTCGACGGTGTCGGCCGCGCCGGGCAGGCCGAGCTTTCCGGCGACCGCGCCCACCGAGACCGCGTTGTCCCCGGAGATGACCTTGGCCTTGACGTTCTGGTCGGCGAAGTAGCGCAGGGTGTCGGCCGCGTCGGGCCGCAGGCGTTGTTCGAGGACGACGAGGGCGGCGGGCTCGGCGTCGGAGGCGATGGCGGGGTCGTCGAGTTCGCGGGAGGCGCGGGCGAGCAGCAGGACGCGCAGGCCCTGCTCGTTGAGCGCGTCGATCTCGGAGAGTGCCGGGTCGCCCTGCTGGAGCAGGACGTCCGGCGCGCCAAGGAGCCAGGTGCTGTTCTCGCCGTCGCCCTCGCTGAACGCGGCACCGCTGTACTTGCGGGCCGAGGAGAACGGCAGCGACTCGGTGCAGCGCCACTCCTCGCTGTCCGGGTAGGCGTCGATGATCGCCTGGAGGGAGGCGTTGGGCCGGGGGTCGGACTCGCCGAGCGCGCCGAGCACCTTGCGTATGTACGCCTCGTCCGAGCCGTTCAGGGCGCGCAGCTCGGTGACGTCCATGCCGCCCTCGGTGAGCGTGCCCGTCTTGTCGAGGCACACCACGTCGACGCGGGCCAGGCCCTCGATCGCGGGGAGCTCCTGGACCAGGCACTGCTTGCGGCCGAGGCGGATGACGCCGATCGCGAAGGCGACCGAGGTCAGCAGGACGAGCCCTTCGGGGATCATCGGGACGATGCCGCCCACGGTACGGGCGATGGAGTCCTTGATGTTGTTGTCCTTGACCACCAGCTGGCTGATGACCAGGCCGAGCGCGGTGGGCACCATCATCCATGTGACGTACTTGAGAATGGTGGAGATACCGCTGCGCAGCTCGGAGTGGACGAGCGTGAACCGGCTGGCTTCCTCGGCCAGTTGAGCGGCGTACGCCTCCCGGCCGACGCGGGTCGCGGTGAACGCGCCGCCGCCCGCGACGACGAAGGCGCCCGACATCATCTTGTCGCCGGGCTTCTTGAGGACCGGGTCGGCCTCGCCGGTCAGGAGCGACTCGTCGACCTCCAGGCCGTCGGTCTCGGCCGCCTCGCCGTCCACCACGATCTTGTCGCCGGGGCCGAGTTCGATGACGTCGCCGAGCACGATCTCGGAGGTGGGGATCTCCACGGCTTCCCCGTCGCGCCGTACCGTGGGGCGCGCCTCGCCGATGACCGCCAGGCTGTCCAGGGTCTTCTTGGCGCGCATCTCCTGAATGATGCCGATGCCGGTGTTGGCGATGATCACGAAGCCGAAGAGGCTGTCCTGGATCGGCGCCACGACGAGCATGACGGCCCAGAGCACTCCGATGATCGCGTTGAACCGGGTGAAGACGTTGCCCCGGACGATCTCGGCAGTGGAGCGACTGCTGCGTACGGGAACGTCGTTGACCTCGCCGCGCGCCACCCGCTCGGCGACCTCGGCCGTCGTCAGACCGCCGGAGTGCCGCTCCCGTTCGGGCAGCCGCATGGGGTGGACGGGGTCGAGCTCCGCCCCGGCGTCGATGTTGGCGCGCTGCGTCATGCTGTCGACGGTACGGCGGGAACGACGGCTTCACCTGCTGGGACGGCCGAACATCCGACTCCGGGAGGAGGTGAATGGTCCCTGGGCGGTACGCGGGTCCCGGAGGTTACGGACCTTCGGCCCTTGTGCCGTCGGCCGGGCCGTCGGTGGTGCCGTCCGTAGTGCCGTCGGCCGGGCTGGCCGTGGTGTCGTCCGCCGGGCCGGCCGTGGTGCCGCTCGCGGTGGCGTCCGCCGGGCCGGCCGTGGTGCCGCTCGCGGTGGCGTCCGCCGGGCCGGCTGCAACGCCGTCCGCAGGGTCGTCCGCAGTGCCTGCCGCTTGCTGTGCGGCGTGCCGCTTGAGCGCGGCGTCGCGGCCGCGGACGTACCAGATCCCGATGAGACCGAGGCCACCGCCGGCCAGGCAGGTCCACACCCACCACGTGTGGCCGTGGTCGTCGAACCAGCCGTAGAAGGGGAGCTGGACGAGGAACAGGACGAACCAGAGGATCGTGCCGCCGGTGATGGTGGCGACCACGGGGCCCTCAAGGGGCTCCGGCGCCTCGTGCTGAGGTGATCCCGTGGAAAACGCAGGCATGCGATCAGTGTAGGGCGCGGCTTTTCCGTGACCTGCGTCGCTGTGCCGTGGGCTCGGGGGCCGGTCGGCGCTTGGGTCTACGCGCGGAGATGGTGATCTTCGACTTATGTATTCATACTGAAACTGCTTACGGCTGACTCATTCTGTTCGGTAGAACGTCCAAAGAAGTTCGGGTACGTGCCGTTTTCCCCGCCCCTTCACGACTGAGGTCCCGCATGTCCCCCTCGGCCCACGACACGGTCGACGCCGCAGCTCAGCCGCCGGCACCCACTCCGCCGGTCAACGGACTCGACCGCTATTTCAAGATCTCCGAACGGGGTTCCACCTTCGCCCGTGAGATCCGTGGCGGGTTCGCGACCTTCTTCGCGATGGCCTACATCATCGTGCTGAACCCGATCATCCTCGGCAGCGCGAAGGACATGTACGGGCATCAGCTCGACGGCGGGCAGCTGGTCACCGCCACCGTGCTGACCGCCGCCTTCACCACGCTGCTCATGGGCGTCATCGGCAACGTGCCGATCGCGCTCGCGGCGGGGCTCGGCGTCAACACCGTGGTCGCCCTCCAGCTCGCGCCCCGGATGAGCTGGCCCGACGCCATGGGCATGGTCGTGCTGGCCGGCTTCGTGGTGATGCTGCTCGTCGCGACCGGGCTGCGCGAGCGGGTCATGAACGCGGTGCCGCTGGGGCTGCGCAAGGGCATCGCCATCGGCATCGGCCTGTTCATCATGCTGATCGGCCTGGTCGACTCGGGCTTCGTCTCACGGATGCCGGACGCCGCCCACACCACCGTCCCGCTCCAGCTCGGCGGCAACGGGCATCTGCTCGGCTGGCCGGTGCTCGTCTTCGTCCTCGGCGTGCTGCTGACGCTCGCGTTGATGGTCCGCAAGGTGCCGGGCGCGATCCTGATCTCGATCGTCGCGATGACCGTCCTCGCGGTGATCATCGACGCGGTGGCGACCGTGCCGTCCTGGGGTCTGACCACCCCGAAGTGGCCGGGCAACCCCGTCGCCTCCCCGGACTTCGGGCTCGTCGGCCAGGTCAGCCTGGTCGGCGGGTTCTCCCGGGTCGGCGTCCTGACCGGCATCCTCTTCGTCTTCACCGTGCTGCTGTCGTGCTTCTTCGACGCGATGGGCACGATCATGGGCATCAGCGACGAGGCGGGGCTGACGGACGCGGCGGGCAACATGCCCGGCATGAACCGGGTGCTGTTCGTCGACGGCATCGCGGTCGCGGTGGGCGGGGCGTCGTCCTCGTCCGCGACGACCTGCTTCGTGGAGTCGACGGCGGGGGTCGGCGAGGGGGCACGGACCGGGTTGGCGAACGTCGTCACGGGCGGGCTCTTCACCGTGGCGCTCTTCCTCACGCCGATCGCGACGATGGTGCCGTCGCAGGCGGCTACGCCCGCGTTGCTCGCGGTGGGCTTCCTGATTCTGTCCGGCTCGATCCGGGAGATCGACTGGCCGGACTGGACGATCGCGATTCCGGCGTTCGTGACGATGCTGATGATGCCGTTCACGTACTCGATCACGAATGGCATCGGCATGGGCTTCATCACCTTCACGGTGCTGCGGCTCGTCGCCGGGCGGGCGCGCGAGATCCCCATCGCGATGTACATCGTGTCGGCGGTGTTCGCCTTCTACTACCTGATGCCGGCCCTGGGCCTGACCTAACCCCTGGGCCTCCGCCCCATACCCCGGTTCGCGCCTTGAGGGCGCTCGTCCTCACTCGCCGGACGGGCTGGCCGTGCCCGTGCGGGCGCCCGCTCGAGCAGCCCGGCTAGCTGGGGATGCCCATGCGGCCCGACAGCGAGTAGTTAAGGGGCGCGGGGAACTGCGTGGCCGGCCCTACGCCGCCCCGTAGAACCGCTCCGTCTCATCCACCGCCGCCTTGAACCGCTCGTCGAAGTCGTCGCGCATGAGCGTCCGGACCACATAGTCCTGGACGCTCATGCCGCGTTTCGCGGCATGCCGCTTGAGCCGTTCGAGCAGCTCACCGTCTATGCGCAGGCTGAGCACGCTGGTCCCCATGGAGCGAGGGTGGCCGCACGCCAGGGCGGGGCGCGTCGGTTTTCGCCGACTACTCACTCGTACGGGTGAAAGTTCCCGGGCGCTTCCGTGGCCCCCGGGCCCCGTGTGGCGCTGGACACCTCCGCGTAACCCGGTGGTATTTAGCCAGAGTAATGAGTTACGCTAACAAACATGTCTGACCTGTCCCACGGCACTGGCGACAACGCCGCCGCCGTGAACTCCCTGCGCTCGGCCGTCATGCGGCTGAGCCGGCGCCTCAAGCACCAGCGCGTCGACGAATCGCTCAGCCCGACCGAGATGTCGGTGCTCGGCACACTCTTCCGCTGCGGCTCGGCCACCCCCGGTGAGCTGGCCCGCAAGGAGCACGTACAACCCCCGTCGATGACCCGGATCGTGGCGCTTCTCGAAGCAAAGGGACTGGTCAGGCTGGAGCCGCATCCTGATGACCGCCGTCAGAAGGTGGTCAGCCAGACCGAAGAGGCCGAGGCGATGCTCGAAGAGAGCCGCCGCAAGCGCAACGTCTGGCTGGCCTCCCTCGCGGAAGGTCTGGACGAGGACGAATGGGCGAAGCTGCGCGCGGCCGCCCCGGTCCTGGAGAAGCTCGCACATCTGTAAACGCGCATCGCAAGGAGGCGAGCCCTTTTGAGTACGGGATCCGGAGCAGACTCCGCCCCCGCACCTACCCCTACCTACAACAAGCGGGGCGGGGGGACGTTCTCCTCGCTCGGCGTCCGTAACTACCGGCTGTTCTTCTCCGGCGCCATCGTGTCCAACATCGGCACCTGGATGGCCCGGATCACCCAGGACTGGCTGGTCCTGACCATCACCGGATCCTCGGTCGCGGTCGGCATCACCACCGCCATGCAGTTCCTGCCGATGCTCCTGTTCGGCCTGTACGGCGGCGTCATAGCCGACCGGTTCGCCAAGCGGAACATCCTGTTCGTGACGCAGGCGGCGATGGGCCTGGGTGGTCTGTTCCTCGCCGTGATGACACTGTCGGGCCATGTCCAGGTGTGGCATGTGTATCTGACGGCGTTCTTCACCGGCCTGGTCACTGTCGTCGACAACCCGACCCGGCAGTCCTTCGTCTCCGAGATGGTCGGACCCGACCGGGTACGCAACGCGGTCAGCCTCAACTCGGCCAACTTCCAGTCCGCCCGCCTCGTCGGCCCCGCCGTCGCGGGCCTGGTGATGGCTGCCGTCGGCCCCGGTTGGGCGTTCCTCGCCAACGGCCTGTCCTTCACCGCGCCGCTGATCATGCTGTCCCTGATGCGGACCAAGGAACTCCAGCCGACCAAGCTCGCCCCACGCGGCAAGGGCCAGCTGAAGGAAGGGCTCGCGT
This sequence comes from Streptomyces sp. NPDC048361, assembly GCF_040651795.1. Taxonomy (NCBI): domain Bacteria; kingdom Bacillati; phylum Actinomycetota; class Actinomycetes; order Kitasatosporales; family Streptomycetaceae; genus Streptomyces; species Streptomyces sp. NPDC048361. The sequence goes on along the minus strand of NZ_JBEZKW010000101.1, from coordinate 784 downwards.
ACGTCTCCGAGCGGCCGGAGCTGATCTGGCCGATCGTGCTCGTCGGCTTCGTCGGCACCTTCGGGTTCAACTTCCCCATCTGGCTCAGCGCGTTCGCCTCCGACGTCTTCCACGGCGACTCCGGCATGTACGGCATGTTCAACAGCCTGATGGCGATCGGCTCGCTCGTCGGCGCGCTGCTCGCGGCCCGCCGCTCCACCACCCGGCTGCGGATGCTGGTCGCCGCGGCGGTGCTCTTCGCGGTGCTCGAAATCGTCGCGTCCGGCTCGCCCGACATCGGCGTCTTCATGGCGCTGCTCATCCCTGTCGGCATCCTCGGCCTGACGGTGAACGTGACCGCCAACGCCTCGGTGCAGATGGCCACCGACCCCGAGATGCGCGGCCGCGTGATGAGCCTGTTCATGATGGTCTTCACCGGCGGCACCCCGCTCGGTGGCCCGCTCTTCGGCTGGCTGACCGACGTCTACGGCGTCCGCGTCAGCCTCGCGCTCGGCGGACTCATCTGCGGTGCGGCGGCGGTCGGCGTAGGCCTGATGCTGGCCCGCGCGGCCAACCTGCGCCTGAAGGTCGACGTACGCCCCGGCCACCGGCACCTGGAGTTCGTGCCGCGCGACCGGGCGCTCGTAGCAGCCGCCTGACGATCTCCAGGGACCGCTGTACGCGGATGTACGCGGATGTACGCGGATGTACGCGGACTCGGCCCGGCCCCCTCAGTGGAGATCGGACGAGCGTCGTCTAGGCAAAGAGTGTGGGTCTATCTGTGTAGAACACGGTTGTCGCCGTA